>JAEUVP010000039.1 GCA_016786805.1 Chitinophagaceae bacterium
TTGAATAGTAACCTGCTTTAAAGTCCTTGTTCCGGGGTTCATGGTTGTATCCCAAAGCTGGTTGGCATTCATTTCTCCCAAACCTTTGTATCGCTGAATATTTACAGAATCTTCTTTGCCGCCGCCTAATCTCTCCACCAAAGTTTTTCGCTGGTCTTCGTTATAGGCATAAACCTGTTCTTTACCCTTTTTAACCAGGTATAAAGGCGGTTGGGCTATATAAACATAACCTTGCTCCACCAGGGCTTTCATATACCGGAAAATAAAGGTCAGGATCAGGGTGGCGATATGCGAACCGTCCACATCGGCATCGGTCATGATGATCAGCTTATGATAACGGAGCTTACCAATATCTAATGCTTTAGGATCTTCCGGCGTTCCCATTTTTACTCCGAGGGCCGTAAACATGTTCCGGATCTCCTCGTTGTCATAGATCTTATGCTCCATTGCTTTTTCCACGTTCAGGATCTTACCTCTCAATGGAAGGATAGCCTGGAAACTCCTGTCTCTTCCCTGCTTAGCCGTTCCTCCCGCTGAATCTCCCTCAACCAGGAACAACTCGCAGCGTTCCGGATCACGGTCAGAGCAATCGGCCAGTTTACCGGGTAATCCACCGCCGGTTAATACGGATTTACGCTGCACCAATTCTCTGGCTTTCCTGGCTGCAGCTCTTGCCTGCGCCGCAAGGATCACTTTATTGATAATGTTCTTGGCGTCTCTTGGGTTTTCCTCCAGGTAGGCGTCCAGCACTTTTGAAACGGTACTATCCACCACTCCCATCACCTCACTGTTACCGAGTTTGGTTTTAGTTTGTCCTTCAAACTGCGGTTCAGGAACTTTTACCGAGATGATAGCACTTAAACCTTCCCGGAAGTCATCGCCTTCAATCTCTACTTTGGCTTTTTCAAACAAACCGTTTTTGTCGCCATAGCTTTTGAATACCCTTGTTAAGGCACGACGGAAGCCGGCTACATGGGTACCGCCTTCAATTGTATTGATGTTATTTACGTACGAATAAATATGTTCACTGTATGTATCGTTATAGTTTAAGGCTACATCTACGGCCACATTGGTATTCTCATCATGTCCTTCCACATAAAGAACATTGGGAATAAGCGGATTGCGGCCGGCAGCTTTATCCAGCATTTCCACAAACTCCACGATACCGCCTTCACTGTAAAATTCTGTTGTAAAAGGCTGCTGGTTATCGTCCAGTTCACGAAGGTCTGTCAGAGTGATACGGATCTTCCTGTTCAGGTAGGCCAGTTCCCGAAGACGGCCTTCGAGAATTTCACGGGTATAAACAGTGGTGATAAAAATGCTGGCATCCGGCCAGAAATGAACCCGGGTACCAGTTGTTTCGCTATTGCCAATTTCACGAACAGCATATTGGGGAATACCGGTATGATATTCCTGTTCGAATTTTTTTCCATCCCGGTTAACCGTTACATGCAATCTAGAACTCAATGCGTTTACACAACTCACCCCCACACCATGCAGACCGCCGGATACTTTATAAGAACCTTTATCAAATTTTCCACCCGCATGCAGTACTGTCATTACTACTTCCAGTGCAGAACGCTTTTCTTTGGTATGCATCGCAGTGGGAATACCACGGCCATCATCTTCAACAGCAATTGAATTGTCTTCATGTATGGTAACTGAAATATTCTTACAATAACCCGCCAGTGCTTCATCAATAGAGTTATCAACGACCTCGTACACCAGGTGGTGTAAACCCTTCACACCAATGTCGCCGATATACATGGCGGGACGCTTACGAACAGCCTCCAATCCCTCTAAAACCTGTATACTGTCGGCGCTGTAACCGGCCGAAATCGCTGCTGCTTTTTCTTTTGCTTCAGTAGTCATAATATGAGAAAATCTCCCCGTTAAAATTGAAAAAAATATAACTCACAAATTTACGGAAATAGACCCGGGAAGCAGGGTTTTACAAGCTCTTTTTTACACTATTTTTAGCGTGTTGTGGATAAAAGAAAATGCCCGGTAAACGGGCATTTCAGCTTTATTGCGACGGGTAAAAAGCAGGTCGTAAAATTCCACTTATCTTTTAACGATCTGGGCTACCAGGTCGGCTTCAGCACAGACCTTGTTTCCAACATAAGTAGTGCCCTTCATTTCACAAATACCACGACGGATCGGGGCTGATAATTCCATCTTCAGGATCAGCGTATCGCCGGGCTTTACCATTTGTTTGAATTTGCAGTTATCAATCTTCAGGAAATAAGTATCATACTTGCCCTCGCCGCTAAGATTAATGGCCAAAATACCCCCGCATTGTGCCAGGGCTTCAATTTGTAATACGCCGGGCATAACCGGATTGCCCGGGAAATGGCCCTGGAAGAACCATTCATTGAACGTTACATTCTTAATGCCGACAATATGCGTATCACTCAGTTCAATGATCTTATCTACCAGCGCAAACGGGAAACGGTGCGGTAATGTTTTTTCAATGAACTGCTGGTCATATACGGGAGGAAGCGTTGGATCATACACCGGGATACCACGGGTGTGCTTATTCTTCTTGATATATTGTTTGATCTTTTTGGCAAACTCAACATTGGTGCTGTGGCCGGGCCGGTTGGCAATGATTCTTCCTTTAATGGGGTAACCAACCAGGGCGAGATCACCCACCACATCCAGCAGTTTATGCCTTGCCGGTTCGTTGGGGAAACGCAAGACCAGGTTATTGAGATAGCCTTCGCTTTTTACCTCGATCTTATCTTTTTTAAAGATCTTCCGTAGACGTTCCATCGCTGTATCATCCACCGGCTTGTCAACAATAACGATGGCGTTATTGACGTCACCGCCCTTGATCAGGTTATGATCCAGCAGCATCTCCAGTTCATGTAAGAAACAAAAAGTACGGCAGGGTGCTATTTCGGTTTTGAACTCATTCAGGTGTTTTAATCCTGCATGTTGCGTACCTAACACAGGGGAGTTGAAGTCGATCAGCGTAGTAACATTATACTCCATAGCGGGCATCACCACCATTTCCACTCTTTTGGCTTCGTCGTAGTAATAGATATTCTCATCAATGCTGTACCAGACCTTTGCAGCATCCTGTTCTAAAATTCCGGCTTCTTCGATCAGTTCAACGAAAGGTTGTGAACTGCCATCCATGATTGGCATTTCAGGCCCGTTGATCTCCATCAGGCAGTTATCAATGCCCATTCCCACTAAGGCAGCCAGCACATGTTCTACAGTGCTGATTTTGGCGCCATTTGCTTCCAGTGTGGTGCCACGGCTTACGTCGGTCACCAGGTCGCAATCTGCTTTGATCACGGGTTGATTGGGCAGGTCAATGCGTTGAAACTGGAACCCAAACCCGGGGCTGGCTGGTTTCAGGGTGAGGTCGGCCATTACACCGGTATGTAAGCCGGTGCCGGAAATACTCACAGCTGATTTTAAAGTATGTTGTTTATCAGGATTGAAACCGGCATTTTCACCGGCAGCTGGTTTTTTTTCTATGAGGGGATTCATGATGACAAATATAGGAATTAGAAAGTAGTTGGCCGGTGGGACCCGGTTGTTATCCGGTTTTCCATTTGTGGTTTTCTGCCCTTAATCATACCTGTACCTGCCGAAGGTCATTCTTGCCGGCAGGTTCACCGGATTACCTTAACAGGGAAATTATTTCATCTCAAAAAATGCAGTATATGAAAAAGTTTTTTCTTCCCATCTTGTTACTGGTAAGTTCAGTTGCGGTTGGACAAGCATGGGCTAAACAATACGATTTTGTGGATGATTGTGTTTGCGGACTTGCCAAAGTGGGTAAAGATGGTAAGTTTGGTTATGTTGATAACAAGGGTAAACTTATTGTTCCGGTGATTTATGACGAAGCAATGTCCTTTAGTGAAGGTATGGCGGCCATCAGGGAAGGTAAATTATGGGGCTACCTGGATAGTACGGGTGTGATGGTGATTAAACCCCAATATGAAGAAGCTATGTCTTTTGGAGATAGCCTCGCTGCTGTTAAAAAGGGCGGCCATTTTGGGTATATTGACAAAAACAATCATGTAGTGATACCCTTTGAATATGAAATGGCAGGCAGTTTCGGAGAAGGGCTGGCTCCTGTATCTAATGCAAAGGAACTATGGGGCTATATTAACCAGAAAGGAAGACTGGTGATCGGTTTTAGTTTCACATTTGCCGACAGGTTCAGTGATGGACAGGCTAGAGTAATGAAAGGAAGCCG
>JAEUVP010000082.1 GCA_016786805.1 Chitinophagaceae bacterium
CGATGCGAGAAAGTGGCCTGGTTCTTAGTCCGTATCTCTTCGATCTTGGCAAAAAGCTGCTTGGGCTTCAGCCGCAGCGAAGCTTCATAGAATTCCGCTTTCTTTTTATCGGGCTGCAACAACGAAAACTCAAAATCAAAAGTCGGGTTATCATTCAGATCGGAGAAAGGAATATCATGCAAGTAAAAATTCTCAAAGGGATTCACCTGGTTCTTTAATTCAAAATCAGCTTTGCCGAAGAAATTGAGTTTGTATGTAAACGTGTAGGGCGTCTCTGTCCTGTTCACCAAATGGAGTTTCAGTTCTTCCACCACTTCATCGCCAAATTCATCTGTATCCATTACCGGCAGAAAAGTGAGCCAAACCCCATCCACTACTTTCTTTTCCTGGGATGGCTTTTCTTTGCGTACATCATCCACATATTTCTTCTCTTTTTTATCCGGGAACATTTTCTTTTCCGTGAACCGTTTGAAATACGGGAAATCCACCTGGTCCATGTAGACCGGGAAAGTCACTCCCTTTACTTCCACCATCATCATTTGTTTGTTGATGATGTCCACCACCCTGCCCTCCTCGTTGGAGTGCAGGATCAGCACCGTATCGCCTATTTGATATTTCATTCAGTTGTAATTAATAAACTGGTCAGCCTGCAAATTTACTGAAGAAACCGGCCCTGGGATAATAAAAATGAGTTGTACCAGCAGGTACAACTCATCCAGGTACTAATCAGAAATAATTTATTCGGCCGCCAGCTTGCTTTTCTTATACCCGTAGAGGAAATAAATGATCAGCCCCAATAATAACCAGCCCAGGAACCAGGCCCAGTTGCTCTTGGTCATACCGGTCAGCAGGTACAAACAGGTGGTAACACCCATCAGCGGGATCAATGAATATTTTTTAATAAAAGTTATGATGACCAGCAACAGGCAGATGACCCAGAAAACAATAATAGAAATTTTAGGCGTGGCCAGGTCCATAAAAGATACTTTGCCTTCTGCATACTCAGCATTACCGGAGAAATCAAAGTTCATGGCATCACTGAAATAACCGTTACCATATTTGTAAAAAAGGAACCCGGCCAGTGCAATGATCAGCGGGTAGATGAATTGCCCGTTGATATAAGGAAGATTAAATCGTCCTGCTGTTTTTTCTTTTCTGGGTATCAGCAATACACCACCGCAAACCAGCACAAAGGCAAAGAGGGTGGCAATACTTGTGAAGTCAAGCACAAATGATTTATCGGTAAATAAGATCGGTACTCCCACTACTAACCCGGTAATGATCGTGGCAAAAGAAGGTGTTTTGAATTTGCTGTGTATCTTTTGGAACACCGGTGGCAGCAATCCGTCACGGCTCATGCTCATCCAGATGCGGGGCTGCCCCATCTGGAAAACAAGTAATACACTGGTCATAGCTACCACGGCACAAACAGAGACAAGGATTTGCATCCAGGGCACATTGAGATTTTGTGTTTCAAAGATGAAAGCCAGCGGGTCGCCAACACCATCAAAATTCCGGTAGTTAACCGCTCCTGTTAACACCATCGACAGTAATATATATACAACGGTGCAGATCACTAATGAATAGATCATTCCCTTGGGCAGATCCCGTTGCGGGTTCTTACTTTCTTCTGCCAGCACACTCACCGCATCAAAACCGATATAAGCAAAGAACACCCCGCTCACAGCAGCCATCACCCCGCTAAATCCGTTCGGCATGAATGACCGGATACCTTCATCATTGGCCGGAGTCCAGTTGAATGATAACCCGTTTGAAAAAACCAAGGCACCACCTACCAGGATCACCAATGCAACAATCGCCAGCTTCAGTATCACCATGACGTTGCTGAAATTTCGGCTCTCTTTAATACCCCGGTAAACTAGATAAGTGATGAGCAGGTTAATGATGATAGCGGGCAGATCAAAAATGATACGAAGGTTACCCAGCATCGGTGCGGAATTCCAGGCATTGATCAGTTCCATATTCGATGAACCCTTGGCCACCGCTTTTTGTGCTTCTTTATAACTACAGGCAAGGTAGTCGGGAATATGAATATTGACCTTGTGCAGGAACGAAGTGAAATAATCACTCCAGCTGAATGCCACATAAATATTACCTATAGAATATTCCATGATAAGTGCCCAGCCAATGATCCAGGCAAATAATTCACCAAAGCTGGCATAAGAATACGTATAGGCGCTTCCTGCCACCGGGATACGGCTGGCAAATTCAGAATAACAAAAAGCAGTGAAAGCACAGGCAATACCAGTGATGATGAAAAGAACCACTACGCCGGGTCCTCCTTTGAAAACCGCTTCACCCAGGCTGCTGAAACTACCGGCACCAATAATGGCCGCAATACCAAAGAAAGTGAGATCCCGAACAGTGAGTACTCTTTTGAGCCCCCCGCCATGGCTGTCATCGCCGCCTTCGGCCAAAATAGATTCGATTTTCTTTTTCCGGAATAAAGAATTAGCCATCAGTCAGTTGGTTTTATCGTTCAAAATAGGAAAAATTACCAAGAGCTCAAAAAGAGTAAATGAGCAAAAGGATGACAAACTGTATTACCGCTTTTAACAGGTAGCTCAATGGTCTCTTTTGACAAGGAAATCCGCCAGGTCTTTCAACGGCTGTTTCCGCTTGGACAGTACCGCTATATCTTCCAGATGGGTAGATGCTTCATCAAGATACCTGTCTTTTAACTGCAAAGCCCACTCATCCACTTTGCAATCCCTGAACAGTTGTAATACCCTTTCCACTTTATCAGCAGGGTTTTCTTTTACCAGTTTATTCAACTCCATTTTCTGGGAAGCAGAAGCCACTTCCAGGGTATGAATGAGGAGAAATGTTTTTTTATTGGCCATGATATCACCGCCTAACTGTTTGCCGAATTTTTTTGGATCGCCAAAAGCATCCAGGTAATCATCCTGTACCTGGAAAGCAATGCCCAGCTTTCTGCCAAATTCATAGAGCAGGTTTTGATTTCTTTCGCCTGCCCCTCCTAATATGGCACCCATTTTTAAACTTGCTGCGAGTAATACTGATGTTTTCAGTTCGATCATCTTCAGGTACTCTCCCAGCTGCACATTTTCCATTTTTTCAAAATCCATATCCAGCTGCTGCCCTTCGCAAACTTCCTTCGCCGTCTGGTTAAACAACCGCATAATGGCCGGAAGTATCGCCGGATCTATTTTACTGAGATGTTCGTAGGCTGCCACCAGCATTACATCACCTGCCAGCAGGGCTGTATTATCACCAAACTTTGTATGCACTGTTTCCATGCCCCTTCTCAACGGTGCTTTGTCCATGATATCATCATGAATCAAAGTAAAGTTGTGAAAGAGTTCAATGGCGGTAGCCACATGCCACGCATCTTCTTTAATATCATCCACCAGTTCATTACCCATCAGGCACAATACAGGGCGGATCCTTTTACCGCCTAAGCGAAGAAAATATTCATTCGGCTCATACAAGGATGCCGGTTCAGCCGGGAAATGGCGCTGGTCAAAATGAAGCCCGAATTTTTGGGAGAGTAATTCAAATGATTGCATGCTGTAAATATATTAATGCCGTATCAACTAACTATTTCTTCTTCTTTACTTTTTCTTTTACGGGTTGCTCTTCGGGTGCAGCTGCTGTCACCACCCATTCATAATCCAGTTGGCGCTTGGTCAGGTTGGCGGCTACCACTTTGATCCAGACCTTATCCCCCATACTGAATTTCTTGCCACTGCGCTGCCCAACCAAACAATAATCGGATTCCACATGCCTGAACTCGTCATATTCAAGCAGGCTGTTTATACTTACCAACCCTTCGCATTTGTGTTCGACCGTCTCTACCCAGAATCCAAAACTCGCTACTCCGCTGATCACCCCTTCAAATTCCTCTCCCAGGTAATTCTTCATATACTGTACCTGTTTGTATTTATTGGCAGCTCTTTCAGATTCCATGGCGGCTCTTTCTCTTTCACTGCAATGTTTGCATTTCTCTTCCAGTTTTTTGTCGGGCTGGACTTTATTAGTCAACACATCAAAGAGGATCCTGTGCACCATCACATCAGGATACCTTCGTATCGGCGAAGTAAAATGACAATAGTGCTCAAATCCCAATCCATAGTGGCCGACATTTTCAATAGTGTATTTCGCCTTGGCCATAGTGCGGATACCCAGTTGCTCCAGTACATGCTGTTCAGGTTTACCATGTACATCTTTCAGTAACTGGTTAAACGATTCAGCGATTGTATCCGGCGATGAGGTATCAAACTTGTGCCCGAATTTCTTCGCAAAAGCTGCAAAGGGAACCAGTTTTTCTTCATCCGGGTCATCGTGTGTTCTGTATGGAAATGGTAATGCTTTATTATTGAACTTTAGCTTGGAAATATTCTCCGCCACTGTCCGGTTGGCCAACAACATAAATTCTTCCACCAACTGGTGAGCTTCCTTACTTTCTTTGATTATGATGCCAATGGGATCGCCTTTCTCATCCAGTTTGAACCGAACTTCCTGCGAGGAGAAATTAATAGCTCCGTTATTGAAACGCTTCTTGCGGAATCGCTGTGCCAGCTCATTTAATATCAACACTTCTTCAGCATGGAGACCGGCCTTTTCCTCAATGATCGTCTGAACCTCCTCATACGTAAACCTATGATCAGAATGTATCACAGTTTTACCCAACCAGTATTGTTTTACTTCTGCTTTTGGAGTGATCTGGAAAATAGCAGAAAAAGTGAGCTTATCTTCCTTCGGCCTCAGCGAACAGAGCACATTGGAAATATGTTCCGGCAGCATCGGGTTCACCCGGTCCGGCAGGTACACCGAAGTGGCTTTACCGTAGGCTTCCTTATCCAGCGGGGTTTCGGGTTCCAGGTAATGACTTACATCCGCAATGTGAACACCCAGTTCATAGTTGCCATTTTTCAGTTTCCGGAAAGAGATGGCATCATCAAAATCCTTGGCGTCCACCGGGTCAATCGTTATCGTGAAAATATCCCGGATATCTTTTCTGCTGATTATTTCCTCCGCTGAAATAGTGTCGGGTATCCGTGCCGCCACTTCCAGTGCTTCATCGGAAAATTGTAAAGGAAATCCGTTTTCGAGCAATATCTCTTTCATCGCTGCATCGTTGGTATTTTCGGCATCCAGTACACTTACCACTTCACCAACAGGTCGTTTACCATTTTGCTCCCACTCAGTTATCCTGACGACCACCCTGTCTCCGTTAGCAGCACCGTTCATATTATGAACCGGTATAAAAATATCCGGCATCGGTTTATCCATTTCAGCAATGAAAAAACCAAAGCCTTTATTCATTTGGAGGTGGCCGATAAATTCGCTGCGTTTACGCTGCAGCACTTCTTTCACCACTCCCTGCATCCTTCTGCCTGCACTGCGCATTTCTTTGATAGCAACCCGTACGGTATCACCATGTAAAGCGGTATTAAAATCGGAAGGACGGACCATAACGTCCACATCCATTCCCTCCACGGTAACAAATCCCATTCCCGAACGGGTCACATCCAGTTTCCCTTTCAGCATCCGGTCTGTTGACCGTGACGGCTTTGCTTTTGTATCTTTCTTCTTTTTTGAATTCTTTCTTCCCATAATATTTTTATGATTGTGTCTTAAAGTTCCGGATAAAATCAGTTATCAATTTATTGAATTTATCCTCGTCTTTAAAAAGAAAATGATGGCGGATGGGCACTACATATACTGGCAGTCCCTCAATAGCCTGCCTGAATTTGACCAGCCGCACCGCATCTTTCTCTGTTGTTAAAATAATTTTTTTTGTTTCTTCCATATTCTCAAACCGTTTCCGGATATCGTTCAGGTCATCAATGGTGAAAATATGATGGTCTGCATATTGCAGCAGGGAATAGCTGCTGCTGTATTCCTCCAGCCATTTTTTCAATGGTCTCGGGCTGGCGATACCGGAAACCAGCAATACTTCTGTTTCCTCATCGATCCGGGTAACACTGTTGTTAATGATATGGTATAAACTACCATACTGTATAGAAGTAAAAAAGATATGCTGCTGTGGCAATGGTGCTATTTCTTTCACCAGTTTTTTCTTTTCTTCTTCCGAAAGGTCGGGCTTGCACTTGGTCACTACAATGATCTCTGCTCTTTTATAACTGCTCTTCAGGTCACGAAGATCCCCGGTGGGCAGGTAAAAATCACGGGTGAATAAATTATTATAATCCGTGAGCAGGATATTCAACCCGGCTTTGATGGAACGGTGCTGAAAAGCATCATCTAAAATAATCGCCTGCGTTTCCGGCTTATCATGCAGTAATTGCGGAATGGCTTCGATCCGTTGCTCTCCCACCGCTACCGGTACATCCGGGAATTTCAAATGGAACTGCATAGGCTCATCCCCGATCTCCAAAGCAGTTGTATCATCATCAGCCAGTGCATAGCCCTTAGTTTTTCGCTTATACCCACGGCTCAGGGTGGCCACTTTGAACTGGTCTTTGAGCAATACCAGCAGGTATTCCACCATGGGTGACTTACCAGTACCGCCCACAGAGAGATTTCCAACATTGATCAGGGGTAGCCCAAACTCAGCCGTTTTCAGGATATTCTTATCAAATAACCAATTTCGTAATGCAATAACCGCCCAATAGACCAGTGCAAATGGCAGCAACAATATTCTGAATGAGCGGAGAAAGAAATTAGAAAACATAAACGGCTTGAGGCGTGATACAAAGGTCTAAAGGTACGTCAAAATCATGGCAGTCATCTATGGCAGCAACAGGTTCAAAGTAGCTGAACCCGGCCTTTATACAATCTCCCCGGCAACCTGCCAGGAATTTATCATAGTATCCTTTGCCATATCCGACCCTGTACCCCTGTTGGTCAAAAGCAAGTAGCGGGACGATCACTAAATCAATATCGGTTGCAGTAATCACCTCACCATTCTCCGGCTCATACACATTAAAATAGTTACGGGTAAACCGGGTATCATCATCCACCAATATCCCTTGCATAGTGCCGGTAGCACTATCTATTTTGGGATACACTAACTGTAACTCTGGTAACCTGAATTCAAGAAAATCGGTAAATAAATGTGTGTTAGGCTCTTTATTTTCTTCGATAGGCCAGTAAGAAAATACGATACTTACCATCGGGAGGTCAACTGTTTGAAATTGTATCAATAACAGGTCATCCAATTTTGCTTTTTCAGCAGCTGTCAGCACATTTCTCTTCTCCCGGAATAATTTTCTTAGTTGTTTCTTCAACATAAAGATTATAACACCTGTAATAATTTATCTTTCATTTTTTGTGCTTCTTCATAGACAACTGCCTTATCAATATGATTCAATTTACCAACAGAACCTAACTTCAGGTAGCCCGACCAACTGGTAATATCATTTTCATAATCCATGAACTGATCATTGAATATCCAGCCGGATACCCGGATATTTTTCTGGCGGCAAACCTGTGCTGTCAATAAGGAGTGATTGATACTGCCTAAATAATTACGGCTGACGAGTATCACTTTTGCATTCAGTTTACGAATAAGATCGATCACCAGTTCATGTTCGTTCAGCGGAACTAATAATCCACCTGCACCTTCAATAACGATCCTTCTTCCGGGAACAAGGTATTGTGTGTAAGCTGAAAATATTTTCTCCAGGGAGATCGTTCGGTTCTCCTCCTTTGCTGCAAGATGCGGTGAAGCCGGCATCTTCAGCCTGTATGCTTCAGGATAAATTTTCGATTTGGTATTGGTCAGCACAGACTGTACCCATTCTGAATCGGTGCCATCATCATAGCCCGCTTGCACGGGTTTCCAATAGTCGGCCTGCAAGGCTTCTGCTACGATCGCCGAAACCAGCGTTTTGCCCACACCGGTACCAATGCCTGTTATAAAAATGGTTTGAACCATCACTCAATTTAAAATGGAAAACCGAAAAGAGAAAATGTAAAAATACGGTGACGTTTTTCTTCGCAAGACCCTACTCCCTCGTTTCAATAAACACCGTAAAGATCGTGGTACCATAGTTCCGTTCCGAAGAGTAGTATGGAAAGGTTTTATAGTCATTCCTGGGTGTATGTTCCAATACAAACCAGCCGTCTTTTGGGAGCATTTTTTTTTCAAATATTCGCCTGGGCAGGTCGTCAATTGTTCTTAAAGCGTAAGGTGGTCCCGCAAAAATGAAATCAAATCTATCGGTACAATTATCAATGAATTTGAATACATCCATTTTCACAGCTTTCAGGTTTTCTATCCGGAGGGCCAGTGCTGTTTTTTTAATGAACTCAAACATCTGTGTATCCTTTTCCACAATGGTCAGGTCAGTAACACCTCTTGATGCCAGTTCATAACTGATGCTGCCGGTGCCCCCGAAAAGGTCAAGTGTTTTTAATTCTTCAAAGTCCAGTTTATGCTGCAAAACATTGAACAACCCCTCTTTGGCAATATCCGTAGTTGGCCTGGTATAAGGCATATTGTTTGGGGGATTGAATCTCCTTCCCCCATGTTCTCCGCCTATGATACGCATTTTACAAGATCATTGAGTGAGGTAAAAAAATGGGCCGGGTAGTCACTATTTAACACCTCCCATCCTGCTTCCCGGAATTCAAGATGCAGAAAATACTGGTATAATTCTTTATACAACGCAGACTGTTTATCGATAAGCCCGGATAAAGACAGTTTGACTTCCTGCTGGGAAAGCCCGAGCTGCTGAACAGTCTTCAACAGGTAATACAGTACATCTTCAGGAGTAGCATATAAAAAAGTTTGGGTCAGCAATAATTGACCATTTGCTGCCGCTACCACTGTAAAATCATTTTTCCGGAAGTCGATCAGCAGGTGACCGCCGCTCTCAGCAGCATGGATATTCTTTATTGCTACAGAATACTGGTGCCAGTATTGCCCTGCAGCATATTTCTTACTGACCAGTTCATGTAAAGAAGCGGGGACTGCAAATACATTATACAGTTGCCACCCGCCAATTGATTCCGAAATAACAGTAGATGACCCGTTGATGCCGTACAATGCTTTTAAAAGGTTCAATCCTTCTTCATGCCGGAATTGCGACCAGGGCACCAGGGTGCTTTGCGGATGATCATAACTCAGTAATACTTTGTAGAAAGTATCATCCAGTTCAGGGTGCTGCTCCAACAAAGCAGGAAGAACGTTTTCATTTTCTTCCGTGGCATAATAAAAGAGTTTATACAGTTTATTTCCGTCTGCATTCGTAATAGCAAAGCTGCAATGCGTCTCCCCCACGTTAAACAATAACTGCTTTTGAACCTCTTCGCCTGTTTCCGGCTGCTCAATATGAAATAATTGTTTCACTGTTCTTTCTTCAATTCGTGCAATAATAGTAAAATTTAAATTAACTGATCCACGCAGAGATCAGCCGGTCAAATCTTTAACAACTCCCCAAAACAGGTGATTTATGTACACGGTACGGGGAGTACTTAATTATTAAGTAGGTTTGCCCTCTTTTTGACTATGGCAAACATTGCGCCACATAACGATTTACAAGTAGAGATCAGCAACCGGCAAATCTTAAAGATTGCTTTGCCGATCACCCTTGCATTGCTGGTGCCACAGGTCAATTTTATAGCGAATACTGTTTTCCTGAGCGGACTTGGTGAACTGGAGCTGGGTTCAGCAGGTATCACGGGCGTCTTTTACCTGGTCTTTGCGCTGGTAGGTAATGGACTAAACAGCGGCTTACAAAGCCTTATTTCAAGACGTGCCGGAGAAAACCGGCCAGAGGAAATAGGCAGAATGTTTTCACAATCCATCTGGATCGCTTTATTATTTGCCGTTGGTTGTATCCTTCTTACTTTTTTAATTGCGCCGTGGTTCTTATCGCAAACGCTTACAATCCCGGAGGTGCAGAAGGAGTCCTCATCCTTTTTAAAGATCCGGATAATGGGTCTTCCTTTTTTATACCTGTTTCAAATGGGTAATGCCATGCTGGTAGGCACCAATAACAGCCGGTATATGAAATATGGCTTTATAATTGAGGCGCTATTGAATATTTTCCTTGATTATGTGTTGATATACGGTCATTGGGGATTTCCTGAATTAGGGTTTAACGGAGCTGCGGTTGCTTCTGTCATTGCAGAAGCAACTGGCATGGTCATAGTATTCAGTATCATTTTTTATAAAAAATTCAATACCCGGTTTTTCTTATTCGACCACCTGCGGTTTGATAAAAAATTATCCGGCCTGTTATTCCGCCAGTCTTCTCCCTTAGTCATGCAATTTATACTGAGTGTAGGCGCCTGGCTTTTATTTTATATCCTGATTGAGAACAGTGGCACCGGCGAGAATAAAGAACGGCCACTTGCCATCAGCAATATGATGCGCAATATTTTTGGCTTGTTTGGCATTTTTGTCTGGGCATTTGCCAGTACCAGTAATGCGATGGTCAGTAATATTATCGGGCAGGGTAAAAAAGACAAGGTGCTGTTCCTTATTGGGAAAATTGCCCGGCTCAGTTTTCTTTTCACGGCCTCCCTGTGCCTGGTCATTAATTTGTTTCCGGATATTTTCCTGCGCATCTATGGCCGTGATCCTGGTTTTATTGCCGATGCCATTCCTGTACTTAGAGTAGTATCCGTCGCCTTGTTACTGATGTCTGTGTCGACTGTATGGTTAAACGGGGTTACCGGAACCGCCAACACAAAGATCAACCTGGCAATTGAGATCGTGGCAATAACCGTCTATTGTGTCTATGTATATCTTGTTTTAAGGGTATGGCATTTGTCCTTAGAATGGGCCTGGGCTTCTGAATTCCTCTATTGGACTGTACTGTTTACACTTTCCTATTTCTATTTGCAAAGCGGAAGGTGGAAGAAGAAAGTTATTTAGTGAAGATCAGACTTCTTTGCAATACTTCACTCCCACGTTTCCGGTAAACGCAACAATAGGCGGGTGTAGTTTGGTAATTGACAGTTCTGTTTTCGTAACGGACGGGAAAGCGGCAAAGATGGCTTCTGTTATTTCCATGGCCACTGTCTCCAGTAAAGCAGAGGGCTGCTGCATCCGGCCTTTCACCAGCTCGTATAATTTTACATAATTAACAGTAGCCGATAGATCAGTGATGATACCCTCCACGGGAATATGATCAACAGAAAGACTCACCTCAAACTCGTTGCCTGTTTTCAATTCTTCTGCATACAAGCCGTGTTTTGCAATGAAACGAAGCTGGTTGAGTTGAATGGTCATTACTGCTCTCATAAAATATAATTAATGGATACCCTTTGCACCAAGGTACCGTTCAGCGTCCAGTGCTGCCATACAACCGCTGCCCGCAGCAGTCACCGCCTGGCGATATATCTTATCCTGCACATCGCCTGCAGCGAAAACACCTTCCACATTTGTTTTTGAAGTACCGGGAATGGTTTGAATATATCCTGCCTCATCCATTTGAAGGAATGGCTTAAAGATATCAGAGTTG
>JAEUVP010000175.1 GCA_016786805.1 Chitinophagaceae bacterium
ATAGCTGACAAGATCGACAAGATCGATTTCAGCCAGTTCTTTAATAATAACCTGGTCAATGCTTTTATGGTGCTGAATATTATCCTGGGTTTATTCCTGCTGGATGCTTACCTGGCCAATAAAAGAAAACAATATCGCAACGAAGCTTGATGATCTTGTATCATTAAGTCCGGTACACTCCTCCTGTTCGCAGGGGGAGTTTTTTTAACTGGTACTATTTACCGGAACAGGTTCTGTTGAATAGTTGAAGCCCGGGGGATTTCCAGGTAAATTGTTCAGATCAAGTTCAAGTAATGTATCTCCATCATCACAGATAGCACCAACCGTAAATGCTTCGTAAGCCAGCAAGGTAATTTTCGCCTCATTATTGGCCGGTTTAAGGTACAATACTTCATTACCGAAAGAATCATGTAATAACAGTACCACGGTTTTATCGAGAGGTTTGATTTTCGGATCAGTTGATTTAATTATGAGATTTACATCATATATATCATTATAGGCAGGATTCTCCACAACACTGGCTTCTATCTGCCGTTGATTTGATGAACTGGAGCCACCCCACCGGCCTTTCTGCGGATCATCCGGCACAGTCGATTTCCTTTCTTCCAGGAGTTTATCTATTTTCTTTTTTAATTCTTCATTGATACCATCGTCAGTGGGCGAGGTTTCCACCAGCGGGTTCTCATTGACCAGTCGCATATTACCCTCCCGTTGTACGGCCTCTTTTAATTTTTCTGTTTTTTCTTCGAGCACCGTCTTTTCTCCTTCCAACTGTGTTTTTTCTTGTTCAGCTTTTTGGATTTCCTGGCTCTTTTCTTCATTTTCCTTTTTCAGCAGATCAATTTTCTTTTCGAGGTTCTGAATATCTTTTTTGCCCTTCGCAAGAATATAGGTATAATTGGTTCTTGTCCAGAAATAACTGATCAGGAACCCGGCCGCGATATAAAAAATGATAACGGCATAGCCCAGCACAAAAAAATCAAACCCTTCTGACCTGAATGTAACATTGATGTGTTCAGCTGCTTCATTGAGCATTTTCTTAATCTGGTTAAATTGTACCAGTGTAAGCCCTACAATGATCTTTGTAAGCCAGTCTGAAATCTCTTCCAGGTTAGCATTATCAGAAAAAGAAGTGACAGAACTGTTTACCGAATCCTTTACAACTTTAGGGATACCGAAAAGGAATCCCAGGATACACCCGGATACAAACAAGGCTGCTGCCACAACGAGATAATTGCTGACAGCAAACCAGATAAGTTTCTTAGAAAAAAAGAACATGAAGAAAAACAATGCCAGTGCAGTGATAGCACCGATAGTTGAAATTGCCCACCGTAGTATTGCCTCCAGTTCACGACTGGAGTTTTCCTCGTTAGCAGTATTATTGTTACTAACTGTGGCAGTTATGGTTTCGCTGGCTGGCATAGAAGAAGGTTTTAACTAAGCTATACCATTCAAAAGGCGAAGTCAATACCACTTTCCGGGTACAGATAAACCTTTATTCCGGACTAACACCCGTTATTACTTCAGCATAAAAACTTACTTTTGCGCAAAACAAAACCATCGATGAACATCAAGAATAATATTCTCGAGACCATTGGCAATACGCCGCTTATCCGCCTGAATAAGATCACCAAAGAACTGCCCTGCACCGTATTGGCTAAAGTGGATTATTTCAACCCCGGCAATTCGATCAAAGACCGGATGGCACTGAAAATGGTGGAAGTGGCCGAAAAAGAAGGCAAACTGAAACCAGGGGGCACTATTATCGAAGGTACCAGTGGGAACACCGGCATGGGCCTGGCACTGGCTGCGGTGGTGAAAGGTTATAAATGCATTTTTGTTACCACTGATAAACAATCCAAAGAAAAAGCAGACATACTGAAAGCCGTGGGTGCGGAAGTGATCGTTTGCCCCACCAATGTATTACCGGAAGACCCGAGAAGTTATTACAGCGTGGCAGCGAGACTGGCCAAAGAAGTGCCCAACTCCTATCATATGAACCAATATGATAACCTGGCCAACCGGCTGGCGCATTATGAAACAACCGGACCCGAGATCTGGGAACAAACAGATGGCAAGATCACCCACCTTGTTTGCACCGCCGGAACCGGTGGCACCATTACCGGCACAGCACAATTCTTAAAAGAAAAAAATCCCAACATACAAATATGGGCGATTGATGTGTATGGGTCCCTGCTCACCAAGTATTTCCGCACCGGTGAAATTGATATGAACGAAGTGCATCCTTATATCAGCGAGGGATTTGGTGAAGACTTTGTACCGAAGAATTATGATATGAGTGTGATCGATTACTTTGAACAGGTAACCGATAAGGATGGTGCCGTGATGGCAAGAAAACTGG
>JAEUVP010000192.1 GCA_016786805.1 Chitinophagaceae bacterium
GATGAAAGAAATGACCTGGTAATGAATCGGGATGGCGCATACGCAACCGTAAGTATTTCCAGCATATTATTAACTTCTGACCGGGGAAGTATGAAGTACTTAGATATTACTTCCGGTAAACAAACTGAAGTAAAGATTGAACTCGCAGGCCTGACAAATTTCTTATGAAACGAATATTAAACCATCCTGCACTTATTAAATTATTTCACTGGGAATACTGGCCATTCCATGTAGTATACGGCCCTGTTTATCTTTACTGGTTCTGGTTATGCCTGCGGGCACGGTCGTTCTTCTTTTTTAATACCTCTAACCCCTCTATAAAAAACGGTGGGTTCCTGATGGAATCAAAATGGGCTATATACAATCTTATCCCCCCGGTATATTATCCTGAAACGCTTTTTTTTGAAACCGGTGTTCGACCAGACCTGGTTATGGAGAAAATAAAACATCTCCAGCTGGATTATCCTTTAATAGGGAAACCAGATATAGGCATGAAAGGAATGGCCGTAAAGAAACTCCATAATGAAAAGGAACTGATCGAATATGTCATCAACTCAAAAGTCAATTTTCTTATCCAGGAATTCATTCCCTTTGATAATGAAATAGGTTTATTCTACTATCGTTTCCCGGGTGAAAAGACTGGGCATATTTCAGGTATCGTAGGAAAAGAATTCCTTGCTGTAACCGGGGATGGAGTTTCAACTGTCAAAGAACTTCTGAAACAGGATAAGCGGTATATTTTGCAGCTGCCTGTGCTAATAAAGACGTATGGAGAGAAGCTTAATTTGATATTAGAGAAAGGTGAAAAATATCTGCTGGTTCCCTATGGCAACCATGTCAGGGGGGCAAAGTTTATTGATATTAGCCACCTGGTTGATGAGCAATTGACACATACAATCGATACGGTCTGCCGCCAGGTGGATGGATTTTATTATGGCCGTATGGATATTCGCTATAATACATGGGAAGAACTTAGAGAAGGAAGGAATTTTTCAATTATAGAGTTGAATGGAGCTGGTAGTGAACCCACCCATATGTATGATCCCCGGCATACCATTTTCTTTGCCTGGAAAGAGATAACCAGGCATTGGAATCTGCTGTGGAAGATCAGCCAAATGAACCATCATACCAAACACCGGCCCTATATGGATATACGCTCCGGGCTGAATATGCTGAAAGAAAGCAGTAAATACCTAAAGCTTGTTGAAGGAAAAAGATAAAACTCATATGAAACCGATCACCACCATTCCGGTTGCAGCAGCATTAGTGATAACAGGACTCTCCTTTAGTTTTTCAGGAGACATTACTAGTAGTAAGAATATTACATCTTCTAAAGGCATAGCTGTTGTTGAGCTATTTACTTCAGAAGGTTGTTCCAGTTGTCCCCCCGCTGACGAAGCAGCGATCAGGATTTCAAGGGATTATCCTGATAATGTCTATTTCCTTGGATTTCACGTTGATTACTGGGATGGCCTGGGCTGGAAAGACGAATTCGGTAAGCAAAGCTTTACTGAAAGACAGCAAAAATATGCCGGTATTTTTAATCTTAACAGCATTTACACTCCGCAGGTAATTATTAATGGGGAAAAAGAAACGGTTGGATCACGGGAAACGGAATTAAGAAAAATCATCAATGGGGAGCTAAAAAATGAAGTGGCAGATAGTATCGGATTAAATATCAAAGTCAGTGGCGAAAACATTCAAATAGCCTATGATGTAACAGCCAGGAAATTACTTCATATTGCGCTGGTACAATTAAAAGCCACAACGAATGTAAAAAAAGGAGAAAATAGCGGTCACCGGCTTAATCATATTAACATCGTCAGGGTATTCAAAACAATTGATGCTGGTAAAGCAACAAAAGGAACTATTCCATTCACTATTCCCGAAGGTCTTACAGCAAAAGATATTAGCATCATCACCTATTTACAGGATGAAAGAACTTTTGAAATAACCGGCGCCACCCAGGCCTTCATACAATAATGATCATGCCTCTCTCTTAATTCCCAATTTTTTCATCCGTGCTTCCAGTGTGGTTGGGTTAAGGCCAAGTATTTTTGCTGCTCCTTTCTCTCCGCTAACTTTCCAGCCGGTCTTCCGTAGTGTTTCAATGATATGCTCCTTTTCAAGATCACCCAGTTTGGCGGGTTGAGATTTCGTTAACGGCATTTTTTCAACAGGAATCCACTCGCCATAATCAAGGCTGTTTCCCGGGCTGAGTATCATTGCTCTTTCAATGATATTTTCCAGTTCACGGATATTACCCGGCCAATCATAATCCATCAATGCTGTCATTACTTCAGGAGCGATACTTGAAATCCTTTTTCCGATCTTTCCTTCATGCTTCTGGCAAAAGTGCCTGACCAGGAGTGGAATATCTTCTTTACGGTCTCTTAATGGGGGACAAATAATCGGGAACACATTTAACCGGTAATACAGATCTTCCCGGAACTCCTTCTTCTCAATCGCCTGCTGCAGGTTTCTGTTTGTGGCTGCAATTACCCGCACATTAACCTTCATAGTTTTGGGATTACCCAACCTTTCAAATTCGCCTTCCTGTAAAACCCTTAATAATTTGGCCTGTAATTCTACGGGTAACTCCCCTATTTCATCGAGGAAAATAGAGCCGCCATCAGCCAGTTCAAAACGTCCGATCTTTCTATCCATCGCCCCGGTAAATGCGCCCTTTTCATGGCCAAACAATTCACTTTCGATGAGGTTGGCCGGTAAAGTGGCACAGTTCACTTTCACTAAGGGCCGCTTACTCCGGTTACTGATATTGTGTACAGCTCTTGCAATTAATTCTTTCCCCGTACCAGATTCGCCTAATACGAGTACTGTTGCATCTGTAAATGCCACTTGCTGTATCTGTTGTAATATTTTCTGAAAATCTTTGCTCTTACTAATAATTTCTTCAAAATTGTAAGTTAGTTTGATCTCCTCCTGTAGGTATTTATTCTCCAGCTGCAACTGATTCTTAAGTAACTCAATTTCCTTTAAACGGACTTTTAATTCAGAATTTGCCTTTTCTAATTCCTTTTCTGCTTTCATCCTTTCAATTTCCGCTCCTGCTCTTGCAGCAAATATTTTAAGGATGGCTGTTTGGTTTTTCTCTGTGGTAACAGGTTTGGGATCCAGCACCAGGATGTGACCTATAATATCTCCATTCTTACTACTGTAAATTGGAACACCTACAGCCGCTTCCATGCCCTCTTCTTTAGGGTATTTCACTTCAACTCCGGCTGACATAAAAAAATCATTCCCTTCCATAATTATTTCACAGGGAATATCAGCCGTATCGTACTCAAAATTATCCAACACTTTCTCTCCATCCACATAGCAAAGTGTTCGTAAGCGGGTCTTATCGTCATTTGCACATTCGGTAATAAGAGCATATCGCATCGTAAGTGTCATTGTGATATGCCTGGCCAGCTCTATGAGAAAATCTTCCCCAGTCAGACCAGAGGTGGCTTCTGAAACAGTCCTCAATAATTCTTCCTCAAATCGTCGCTGGCGAATATCCCTTACAATACTGCAGGTATATTCCCGGCCTTCAAAAACCAGGAAATTCTGGGTGATCTCGATATCAATTATTTTACCTTCTTTGGTTTTGAATTTAGCATCAAAAATTACTTTCTTAGCTTCCTTTAACTTAGCCCACACCTCAGGCCAGTTAGCGGGCTGAACGGTTTGATTAATATCAAACACTTTCATTCTTCTTAACTCATCTTTGCTGTACCCGGATAACTCCATTGCCCCGTCGTTGACGTCCCATATGCTGGCATCTTCATCAATCCAAAAAATTGCTTCTTTAAGATGATCAAATGTAAAAGCATACAGCTCATTTTCCTTCACCCTCCTCCGGAGTTGCTTTTCGGCCTTCATGCGTTCTATCTCAGCACCGATCCTGGACGCAAATATTTTCAGGATAGCCGTTTGGTTACTTTCATCAGTAACCGGCTCCTGGCTGGACACTATAATATGGCCAATAACTTTACCGGTGACAGAACTATAAATGGGAACTCCTGTTGCGGCCTCAATACCCTTTGCTTCCGGGAATTGGTTATATACCTCCCTTGGAACAAAAACTTCGCTACCCTTTAAGATCAATTCGCAAGGCCGGCCGGTAGTATCATACTCAATATTATCAGCCACCGTATTCCCGTTCACAAAGCAAAGTGTTCTAACCTGGGTGCTGCCCTCTTCGATACATTCAGCAATAACAGCAAATTGCATTTTAAGAATCCGGGTGAAATTCCGGCATAATTCATCCATTAAATCTTTGCCGACTAAACCTGAAGTAGCTTCAGAAATAACCTGCAATAAATTCTTGTCGTTTATATCATTCTTTGCTTTCCCCATAACTGCTACCAACGAAATATCATATGAAATATAAAGATAATTAATGACGAAATATAGACAATGGTAGCCTCAAATATTGTCATAACCCTGACAGAGGAGCAAAATTCGACAGTTACGTATAAAAAATCAAAGGGGGCTGCTGATAATTTTAACCTAAGTACATCTAAGTGGGAATTAAAAAAAGGGAATTTCAAAACATAAATGAAAATTCCCTTTTGTACCGGAGAGCAGACTTGAACTGCCGACCTTCGGGTTATGAATCCGATGCTCTAACCAGCTGAGCTACCCCGGCGATTGGGCGGCAAAAATAAAGCTTCCGGCTTAGAATTTGAAATCAAATTTGGCTTTAAAAATCAGGCCCTTCCCTACCTTTAACCCATGATCCGCCTCGCCAAACCATCCGATGCAGCAGGTATTCTGGCCATTTATGCGCCCTACGTAAAGGACAGCTCCATTACATTTGAGACAGAAGTGCCGGGTACGGATGAATTGGAAAAAAGGATCAGCAGCTACCTGGAAAATTGGCCCTGGCTGGTGGAAGAAACCGGTGGTGAAATTACCGGCTATGCTTACGCCTCCCGATACCGGGAAAGAACAGCCTATCAATGGAGCGTTGAATGTTCAGTATATGTTCATGACAACCATCTTCGTTCCGGAATAGCCCGGAAACTATATACAACCCTTTTTGCCATCCTCAAAGAACAGCGCTTTACAACAGTTTATGCTGTGATCAATTTGCCTAATGACAGAAGTGTGGCTTTTCACGAAAGCATGGGCTTCCGCTATTTTGCCACGTATGAAAAAGTGGGTTTTAAACTGGGTCAATGGAAAAATGTAGGCTGGTGGCAATTACAATTAAACGAATATGCTGGCGCCCCCAAAGCACCCGTAAAATTTGCGGAGCTGGATCCTGTACTGCAACAATCCTTCTTTCCCTGAGTTGCTACTTATTACTGCAAGAGACCTGCTGTATATAGCCGGATAGCTAATTCTAAGTTCATGTTAATGGCCGTTAATCCATGGTTAACAAGGGTCGATTATTTGTTTTCAGCATTGTTGTGTATCAACTTAGCTGTATCAATTTTTCACAACAAAAAATTTTAATTATGAAAAAACTTATCGCTCCCACAGTAGCCCTGCTCCTTTTTGCAGTAGCTTCCAATGCACAGGTAACACAAAAACAACCGGTACAAACAAAACCTGTTACTGCCAGTCATATGTCACCGATTACTAAACCCATGGCGCTAAAAACAACCAGCCCGGCTGTGGCAACAACAAAAACACCGGCCCCGGCTAAAACAAACGCTATACATAAAAAGCATCACCCTAAGAAACACAAAGCCGCCGCTAAAAAAGGTTAATAACAGTAATAGTTGGTTTTATGGTTTCGGCTGAAACGGCCCCGGCGGGGGCCGTTTTTTGTTAACGGGCATTTAACCAATGTTAACAAAACGTATCAAAAATTGCCTGAACCTTTGTATCCTGTTATTACGCATGAAATCTCCGCAAATACGGTCATCCACCCTCCGGCTGGGAATTTTTATCGGCACCCTTATCCTTGCTGTGATCATCATTTTTCAATTACTCTGGCTGAGAAAAGTGTACCGGTTTGAACAAAAAGAGTTTGATCACAGTGTTGTCAAATCTATCCGTGGTTTATATGAAGACCTTTCCATCCCGGCTTATAACTCCTCCCCGTTAAATGAACTGGTTGAAAAACCTGAACAACATTTTTATATAGCCCGTTTTATAATACCCGTGAATACAGATAGCTTGTCCGCCTATCTTCAATACGAACTTGAAGATTTCGGCATATTTACAGATTGTCACCTGGGTCTGTATAAGGCTGCGACCAGAGAATATATTTATACCCGCCTGCTCTACTCTGCAGGTGCAAAAGAACAACAGGTGCAAAAGCTCCCGGTTATTAAGCCCTCCTACGATGCAATTGTTCTTTTTTTTCCTAACAGGGATAACTATATTCTGTCGCAGATGAATTTCTGGATCATCAGCAGTGCCGTTTTACTGATCGTATTATTGTTGCTGAGCGGCAGTCTTTATTTCTTTTATAAACAGAAATTCCTGAATGAAACCCAGAAAGATTTCATTCACAGTTTCACCCATGAATTCAAAACGCCAGTATCAGTAATCGGGCTGGCTGCCGAAGTGTTACAAAAAGAAAATATCATCACAAAACCCGAAAAATTAAACACCTATGCCGGTATTGTTGCTTACCAGGCTGCTTACCTGCTCAACCAGACGGAGAGGTTATTGAAGTTCGCTTATATGGATTCTCACCAGCTTCACCTGGAAAAGGAACCAGTTAATATCCACGGGCTGGTGCAGGAAGCGATCAGCAATCTTTCACCACTGATACAACAAAAAAAAGCTGTATTTCAGTATGCCCAGGAAGCTGCCCAACCAGTTATTTATGCTGATAAAGGATATCTGGAAATTGTTATCATCAATATTCTTGATAATGCTCTCAAGTATTCGAAGGAACCGGTGATAAGGATCAGCACAACCAGTAAAGAAAAGTCATTAAGCTTTTCTGTTACAGATAACGGGACAGGGATCAGCAAAAAAGAAATAAAACACCTGTTTAAAAAATTTTACCGGTCACAAAAAGGGGACCAACATATAGCTCGTGGCTTTGGCATTGGGCTCAGCTTTGTGAAAAGGATCATCTCGGCACATAAAGGCAAAATACAGGTACAAAGCCAGCCCGGGAAAGGAAGCACTTTTACAATCACACTACCCGAAAAATAATTCTTATGACCGAAAAGACAACAATACTTGTAGCGGAAGATGATCTCCAGCTTGGTTTCATCATTAAAGATGGACTGGAAGAGGCAGGATTTGATGTAATAAATTGCCCTGATGGTGAAGCGGCATGGGAGTATTACCAGAAAAAGAAACCCGGCCTCTGCATTCTAGACGTCAATATGCCGTACAGGGATGGATACAGCCTCGCTAAAAAGATCAGGCAAAAAAGCGATGTGGTTCCCATTCTTTTTCTCACTGCCAAGTCGTTGGAAGAAGATAAACTGAAAGGCTTTGACGCAGGAGCGGATGATTATATCCTGAAGCCTTTCAGTATGAAAGAACTCTTATCAAGGATACAGGTATTCATCCGTCGTAATAAAATGCTGATACAGGATAAACGAAAAAATTACGCATTGGGCAAAAGCCTTTTTTACCCGGAAGAGTTAACACTACTAACCAATAATAAAAGCATTCTCCTTACTGAGCGGGAAAAAGAACTTCTTGAATTTTTTTGCACCCATCCCAATAAGGTACTAAAGCGGGAAGAAATATTGTCGCATATCTGGGGCAAGAATGATTACTTCCTGGGAAGAAGTATGGATGTATTTGTAACTAGACTTCGAAAACATCTCGGTAATGAACCCCTGGTGTCAATTGAAACAATTCATGGTATCGGGTATCGTTTCAGCGGTTGACCTAATAAGAAAATAATTTTTTCAGGAGGTTTACTACTTTATCAGCATCGGGTAACATTGCTTTTTCCAGTCCTGTGTTCATAGGCACGGCTGGTACATTCAATGCACCCATTACTTCAACCGCGGCATCAAGGAATGAAAAACAGTTTTTCCCAATACGTCCTGCCAGGGCTTCTGCAAATGAATTATTTTGTTGCTCTTCTGTTAGCACAAGACATTTTCCATGCAGCTGTACTCTCTCATAGATCAATGCTTCATCTAATGGATATAATGTACGCAGGTCTACTATTTCAATTTGGTGGTTGAATTGTTTGGCTGCTGACTTCGCCCAGTAAACACCCATTCCATAAGTAATCACCACGCAACTTTCCCCGTTTGTAATCGCTTGTTGTGAAGCATTAGTAACAATATTTGCTTTACCCAGCGGAATTATATAATCTGCTGAAGGCTCCGGCATTTTTGCCTCCTCCGTTCCCGGCACTTTACTCCAGTATAGCCCTTTATGCTCCAGCATCACCACCGGGTTGCCATCGTAATATGCTGCTTTCATCAATCCTTTCATATCTGCTGCATTGGAAGGATAGACCACTTTTATTCCTTTGATTGAAAGAAGGGTTGTTTCCACACTGCCGCTATGATAAGGACCTCCACCGCCATAAGCCCCGGTGGGAACTCTTAAGATCATGGATACCGGGAACTTTCCAGAGGTAAGATAACAGCTCTTGGATATCTCCGTTACGAGTTGATTGAAACCGGGATAGATATAATCGGCGAATTGGACTTCCACGATTGGTTTCAATCCCACCGCATTCATACCTACGGTTGAACCAACAATATAAGCTTCCTGTATAGCTGTATTAAAGACCCTGTGTTCTCCGAATTGTTCCGCTAAGGTGGCCGCTTCCCGGAATACCCCCCCTAACCTCTTACCAACATCCTGGCCATATAATACAGCTTCCGGGTGTTGCTCCATTAGTTCACGAATCGCAAATAAAGCCGCATCCACCATCATTATTCTTTCTGCACGGGCAGAACTTCTCTCTCCTTTTTCTGTAACAATGGGTGTGGGAACAAAAACATGTTCTTCTACTTGTGTA
>JAEUVP010000202.1 GCA_016786805.1 Chitinophagaceae bacterium
GGTATCGCTATTGACGCAAAAGCATTTGTTCACTAATCATAAAAGTGATTTAAACTCTTTATCATGACAAAAGATCAAAAAAACGAAGTGATTGAACTGCTGAAAGGCAAGTTCTCACAATACAACAACTTCTATGTTGCCGATACAGAATCACTGTCTGTTGAGCAGGTGGGCAAATTGCGCCGTGCATGCTTTGATAAGAAAGTGGAAATGAAAGTGGCAAAGAATACGCTTATCAAAAAGGCCCTCGAATCATTAGATGGTGAAAAATATGCAGGAGTTTATGACTCCCTGCATAAAGTAACGGCCCTGATGTTTTCTGAGAACCCCAAAGAGCCGGCACTGATCATCAGTTCTTTCCGTAAAGCCAGCAATGGTGAAAAGCCTGAACTGAAAGCCGCATTCATCAATGGTGATGTATATATGGGCGACAACCAGCTGAAGGCGCTGACCCAGATCAAAACCAAGAATGAGCTTATCGGTGAAGTTATTGGCTTGTTGCAATCTCCTGCTAAACGTGTATTGGCTGCATTATTGCACCACCACGAGCAGAAGGCAGCCGGTACTGAAGCGGCAGCAGCTGAATAAGTATTTTGTTGCTAAAGCCTGCTAACCAGCAGGCAGGCAATTCAAATAATGACCTGGCCGGATGGTATAACAAAGGCAAAACAATTTTTTTAAACTCCGTCGGAGCAAAAGCTGTGAAGACGGGAAAAATGTAAATCAAATGGCAGACGTAAAAGCATTAGCAGAAGGCCTAGTAGCCTTAACAGTAAAAGAAGTACAGGAATTAGCTGACTTTTTGAAATCAGAATATGGTATCGAACCTGCAGCAGCTGCAGTAGTAGTAGCATCTGGTGACGGTGGTGGCGCAGCCGCTGTTGAAGAGAAAACTGCATTCAACGTAGTATTGAAGAGTGGTGGTGCTTCTAAACTGAACGTAGTGAAGATCGTTAAAGACCTCACTGGTCTTGGTCTGAAAGAAGCGAAAGACCTGGTTGATGGTGCACCAAAGAATGTAAAAGAAGGTGTATCTAAAGCAGAAGCTGAAGAGATCGCAGCTAAGCTGAAAGAAGCTGGTGCGGATGTTGAGATCGCTTAATTCTTCTTGTAGAATAATTTTTAAAACCCTCCAACCGGAGGGTTTTTTTATTACCAGTTAAAACCGAAAGGGTATAATTGTTAATGTTTTCAGCAGGAAGAAACTATTGACAATTGTCAAGAGGGCATAGAGAAAGGTTTATCAATTTTAGTGAGTAAACTTTTTTAATCATTAAACTATTTTTTATGTGTACTAATTACTTCTTCATTGCAAAAAACGTATTATTCACAATGGCTTTTGTTTTCGGGATCACTTCCTGTCAAAAGAACAGATCACAGGACGATAGTTGCGCAAGAACTACTGCAGGGCTTGCAGGTACTTACAAACTGACTGCATTGAAATATAAAGCAGGGAATGACTCTCCTGAGCTTGATTATATGCTCTTGCGGGAGGTCTGCGAAAACGATGATCTTATAGTGCTTGAAGCCAATGGCACTTACCGGTATAACGACCTTGGACTGGTTTGCTCACCCGATGGCTCGAGCATAGGCACCTGGAGCGTTGCCGGTAATGTGATTATCAGCGATGGGATCGTTAGCGGAACGATTCAGAGTTTTGATTGCCATTTTTTGACTGTATATTCAGCTGATTTTATTATTCCTGGCGACAGGATAACTTTGACGATTGAAAAACAGTAAGATTTACAGGGATCGTTGCTATTGTTTAATTAATACAATTAAGTATGATAGAAAAGCTGCTTGACCGCCTTAATGCACTACATCAAATGGATGAGCCGTTGATTGAAAGAGTTAAAGAACTGGCTCAAATTGTTACGTATCCCAAAAAGACATTCCTGCTGAAGGATGGACAGGTATGTGATAAAGCCTGTATGGTGGTGAAAGGGCTGGCAAGAGCTTATTATATCAATGAAGACAGGGATATAACATCCCGGTTTATGGACGAAGGTTTTATCATTACTTCCTGGGTCAGTTATTACCAGCAACACCCGGGAGATGAATATATTGAAGCCATGGAGGATACAACGCTGGCTTGTATCCGGTACAATGAAATTCAGCAATTGTATAAGGAGTATCCTCAATTTAATATCGTAGGAAGAAAACAAACTGAATACTCCTTATACCTTGCTGAAATGCGAACACGGATGCTTCGTAAGCATACAGCTGAAGAGAAGTATAATTTCTTTCTGGAGCAGCATCCGGATCTTATCAACAGAGTTCCATTAAAACATATTGCCACTTATTTAGGTATGAATGAAGAAACGTTAAGCAGGATAAGAGGCAAGTACCGGAAAACAGGTAAGTAGTACTATTGCCAGGGTCAAAGGAAATAGATATATTATTCAATGATAAGATAGGGATAGATTCTATGATACACATCTTCTGTGACTACCATCACTTTTTTGATATCTTCTAATTTTAAAAAAGATCCATGCTCTTTGCGATAGGCAACAATTGTATTGGCCAGCGCATATTTGATATACGGATGTGCTTTCAACTCATCAACAGACGCGGTATTAATATTGATCTTCCTTAGTGAAGCATTATCAAGTTTCAGGTATTGTTTTAATTTTTGAAACGTGGAATCGGGCAGGCCATATGTTTCTGCTACCTGGCTGATAGCATAAAAGCCCCCCAATTTATCCCGGAAGTTTACGATTCTCGCAGCCAGTTTACTGCCAATGCCCGGTAAGGAAATAAAGGCCGATGTATCAGCCGTATTAATGTCAATCACTTTATAACGTTCTGTTTTTCCAGCCGGAGGCAGGGCTGTTTCATTAGCAATTGCTGATGGATTGGCGATCTTTTTTCCTTCAATACGGATATAGGGTTCCAGTCTTATATATTCGTCTTCAAACAAGCCATATATCTTTGAAAGATCTTCGGGCTTATAGAAGTGGCCACCTTTCGCCAGGTAGTTCTGTATGGTTTTAACGGTCTTGTCACGGAGCCCCAATTTCTTCCATCCTTCTGCATTCAGTGTATTGGGATCAAAATAGAACAACTCGCCTTTGCTTCGATTGAAATATTCCTTATCGGAGCGATCATATTGATAATTGCTGCTATTATCCTTGCTAGTACGATCGGTGAATCGATCTGTATCTTCTTCTTTTAACTCCAGCCTTTTTACAGAAGTCATCCACGCCGTATCGGGTGTAGCAGAAGATCCGGAATTAGGCCTGGAAACAATCGCAGGGGCAAAAACGACAATAACAATCAATACAACCAGGACCAGGACAGCGATCCGGTCCTTACGGGTAAAAGTAAAATAATCAGTACTTATTTTTTTCCATCCCACAGTTAAGGTTTTCAGCAATTTACAGGCTTCAGGTAGCTTTAAAAATGGCCTGTTAGTGGTATTAATGGCCGGGTTTTTGTTGGCAAATTTTTCTTGGTTAAGAAGTATAAATCCCTACCTTTGCCATCCTTTATTTTGGCCAAAAATATTTTGACATCCCGAATCATGTTTAAGTAGTTGAAAATCAAGGCTTTTATTTTAAAAAAAATAGAAGCCTGAATGTGATTTGTATGTCCTTATCTCTTTAAAACCGGTTTTTACGCATATGTCTTCAACAAAATTGAATCAAAGGGTGGATTTCGGTAAAATCAAGCATCTGGCCGAAACCCCTGATCTACTCGAAGTACAGATCCAGTCATTTAAAGAGTTTTTCCAGTTGGAAACAACGCCGGACAAGCGGAATATCGAAGGATTGTTCCGGGTGTTCAAGGAAAACTTCCCGATCACTGACACGAGAAACATATTTGTGCTCGAGTTCCTGGACTATTTTATTGATCCGCCCCGTTACACGATCGAAGAGTGTATGGAACGTGGGTTGACTTACGCTGTTCCACTGAAAGCCAAACTCCGTTTGAGCTGTAATGATGAGGAACACGTCGATTTCCAGACCATCGTGCAGGACGTATTCCTGGGTAACATCCCTTACATGACTCCCCGCGGTACTTTCGTTATCAACGGAGCAGAGAGGGTAGTGGTTTCCCAGTTACATCGTTCACCGGGTGTATTCTTCGGTCAATCTGTTCACCCGAACGGAACCAAGATCTACTCTGCAAGGGTTATTCCTTTCAAAGGAGCCTGGATGGAATTTGCAACCGACATCAATAACGTGATGTATGCTTACATCGACCGGAAGAAAAAATTCCCTGTAACAACCCTGCTGCGTTCTATCGGTTACGAAACTGATAAAGACATCCTGGAGTTGTTCGGTATGGCTGATGAAGTGAAAACGGATAAAAAAACCTTAGAGAAATATGTTGGCCGTCGCCTGGCTGCCCGTGTGTTGAGAACATGGGTGGAAGATTTCGTGGATGAAGATACCGGCGAGGTTGTTTCTATCGAAAGGAACGAGATCGTGATGGAACGTGATACCGTGCTGGATGATGAAGCAATCGAAACGATCTCTGAAATGGATGTGAAGAGCGTATTCATCCAGCGTGAAGACGTGGGTGGTGATTATGCGATCATCTATAACACATTGAACAAAGACACTTCTAACAGTGAACTCGAAGCTGTTCAGTTCATCTACCGCCAGTTAAGAGGCGCTGATGCTCCTGATAATGAAACAGCCCGTGGTATCATTGATAAATTATTCTTCAGCGATAAACGTTACGATCTCGGCGAAGTAGGTCGTTACAAGATCAACCGCAAACTGAATGTTGATCTGCCGCTGGATAAAAAAACACTGACAAGAGAAGATATCATCCTTATCATCAAATACCTGGTTCGTTTAACGAATGGTAAAGCGGAGATAGATGATATTGATCACCTGAGCAATCGTCGTGTTCGTACCGTGGGTGAGCAGTTGTATGCCCAGTTCGGTGTGGGTCTTGCCCGTATGGCAAGGACTATCCGTGAGCGGATGAACGTACGTGACAACGAAGTATTTACTCCTGTTGACCTGATCAATGCCAGAACGCTTTCTTCTGTGATCAATTCCTTCTTTGGAACATCACAGTTATCACAGTTCCTTGATCAGACCAACCCCTTGTCAGAGATAACTCACAAACGTCGTATATCAGCACTCGGACCAGGTGGTCTGAGCCGTGAAAGAGCTGGTTTCGAGGTGCGTGACGTACACTACTCTCACTACGGCCGTCTGTGTACTATTGAAACTCCGGAAGGTCCGAACATTGGTCTGATATCTACGCTTTGCGTACATGCGAAGATCAATGACATGGGCTTTATCGAAACACCTTACCGCAAGGTTAGCGAAGGCAAGGTGAATATGAAAGAACTGACTTTCTTAAGCGCAGAAGAAGAAGACCTGGCGAAAATCGCACAGGCCAACACTGCCTTAGATGAGAAAGGACATTTTGTAGAAGAGAAAATCGTTAGCCGTGAAACTGGTGACTTTCCGATCCTTGACAGGAATGATGTTCAGTTTATGGACGTTGCCCCTAACCAGATCGTAGGGTTAAGTGCTTCATTGATTCCTTTCCTTGAGCATGATGATGCGAACCGTGCCTTGATGGGATCAAACATGCAACGCCAGGCTGTACCACTGTTACGTCCTGACGTACCTGTAGTAGGTACCGGATTGGAAGGTAAAGCTGCAAGGGATGCAAGGATCCAGATCCACTCTGATGGAAATGGTATCATTGAATTTGTGGATGCTAACGAGATACATGTTCGTTACGATCGTGATGAGCAAGAGAAACTGGTAAGCTTTGAAGATGACCTGAGAGTGTACAAACTCACTAAATTCATCAAGACGAACCAGGAAACCTGTATCAACCTGAAGCCGGCTGTGAAAAAAGGCCAGAAAGTGAAGAAAGGAGATTTCTTAACCGAAGGTTATGCAACACAGGATGGCGAATTAGCACTCGGAAAAAACCTGAAAGTGGCGTTCATGCCATGGAAGGGTTACAACTTCGAGGATGCGATTGTTATCAGCGAAAGAGTGGTAAAAGAAGATATGTTCACTTCCGTTCACATTTCTGAATATGAACTGGAAGTACGGGATACCAAACTGGGTGAGGAAGAACTGACACCGGATATCCCGAACGTATCGGAAGAAGCCACTAAGGATCTTGATGAGAACGGTATCATCCGTATCGGTGCTCATATCAAAGAAGGTGATATATTGATTGGTAAGATCACTCCGAAAGGAGAAAGTGATCCTACTCCGGAAGAAAAATTATTGCGTGCCATCTTCGGTGATAAAGCCGGTGATGCAAAAGATGCTTCACTGAAAGCACCAAATGGTGTGGAAGGTGTGGTGATCGGCAAGAAATTATTCCAGAGAGCCAAGAAGGATAAGAACGCTAAAGTAAGAGAGAAAGCAGCTATTGAGAAGTTGGAGAGAATGCATGAGAAGAATGAAGCTGACCTGATGGAAGTATTGCTGGAAAAACTGACCACACTGCTGGCTAATCATGTATCGGCTGGCGTTAGCAATAACTTCGGTGAAGTACAGATTGGTAAAGGATCTAAGTTCACGATCAAGAACCTGACCGGCCTGGATTATGCGAACATCAATCCATTGGGCTGGACCGGTGATAAGAAAGTGGATGAGCAGATCAACGTTCTCTTACACAACTATAACATCAAGTACAACGAAGAACTGGGCCGCTACAAGAGAGAAAAATTCAACATCTCTATCGGTGATGAATTACCTGCCGGTGTATTGAAACTGGCTAAAGTGTATCTCGCTGTGAAGCGTAAGCTGAAAGTGGGAGATAAGATGGCGGGTCGTCACGGTAACAAAGGTATCGTTGCGAAGATCGTTCGTCATGAAGACATGCCGTTCCTGGAAGATGGAACACCGGTTGATGTGGTATTGAACCCATTGGGTGTACCAAGCCGTATGAACCTCGGACAGATCTACGAAACTGTTTTGGGCTGGGCTGGTCAGAAACTGGGAATCAAATTTGCCACCCCCATCTTTGATGGTGCTTCTACCGAAGAGATCGAGAAATACTGTGCAGAAGCCGGTATTCCTAAATTCGGTCACACCTACCTGTATGATGGAGAAACCGGCGAACGTTTCCACCAGAAAGCGACGGTTGGTATCATCTATGTTATCAAATTACACCACATGGTGGATGATAAGATGCATGCCCGTTCGATCGGACCATACAGCTTGATCACACAGCAGCCGCTGGGTGGTAAAGCTCAGTTTGGTGGTCAGCGTTTTGGTGAGATGGAGGTTTGGGCACTGGAAGCATATGGTGCATCAAACATCCTGCAGGAATTACTTACACTTAAATCGGATGATATCATCGGAAGAGCGAAGACCTATGAGGCCATCGTGAAAGGTGATAACATTCCTAGACCGGGTATTCCTGAATCATTCAACGTATTGGTCCATGAATTGAGAGGCCTTGGCCTTGATCTGAAGTTCGAATAATAGCTGGGCAGTATTCAGAACGATGAAGAGTGCGACGCAACAGCAGATGAAGAAAGTTGATGTCGCTGGTAACAAAAAACAATAACGACAAACGATAAACATAACATGGCTATCAAAAAAGAAAATCGTCCAAGGGCAGCGTTTTCAAAGATCACTATCGGCCTGGCTTCCCCGGATACAATCCTGGAAAGAAGCTATGGTGAGGTGTTAAAGCCTGAAACCATTAACTATCGTACCTACAAGCCTGAAAGAGATGGTTTGTTCTGCGAAAGAATTTTCGGACCCGTAAAGGATTACGAATGTGCTTGCGGAAAGTATAAACGTATCCGTTATAAAGGCATCGTATGTGACCGTTGCGGTGTGGAAGTAACAGAAAAGAAAGTACGTCGTGAAAGAATGGGCCATATCAAACTGGTGGTGCCGGTAGTACATATCTGGTATTTCAAATCATTACCCAATAAGATCGGTTACCTGCTGGGGGTTAGCTCTAAGAAATTAGAGACCATTGTTTACTACGAGAGATTTGTAGTTATTCAATCTGGTATCCGTGCAGATAAAGGACAAAATGTTGGCGACCTGCTGACAGAAGAAGAATACCTGGATATCCTGGATACCTTACCAAAAGATAACCAGTACCTGCCTGATGATGATCCCAACAAATTCATCGCCAAGATGGGCGCTGAGGCTGTGCATGATATGTTACAGCGTATAGACCTGGACCAGTTATCATTTGACCTGCGTAATGCAGCTGCAACTGAAACTTCACAGCAACGTAAGGCCGATGCCTTAAAGCGGTTGAGCGTTGTTGAAGCTTTCCGTGATGCCAATACAAGGATCACTAACCGTCCTGAATGGATGGTGATGCAGTATATTCCTGTTATTCCACCGGAACTGCGTCCGTTAGTGCCGCTGGATGGTGGACGTTTTGCCTCTTCTGACCTGAATGACCTGTATCGTCGTGTTATTATCCGTAATAACCGTCTGAAAAGATTATTAGAGATCAAAGCGCCTGAAGTAATCCTTCGTAACGAAAAGAGGATGTTACAGGAAGCTGTGGACTCCTTGTTTGATAACAGCCGTAAATCAAATGCTGTAAAAGCAGAGGGTGGCCGTGCATTGAAATCACTCAGCGATGTGTTGAAAGGTAAACAAGGACGTTTCCGCCAGAACTTGCTGGGTAAACGTGTTGACTATTCAGGTCGTTCTGTTATCGTGGTGGGTCCTGAGCTGAAATTGCATGAGTGCGGTTTACCAAAAGATATGGCGGCTGAATTGTTCAAGCCATTTATCATCCGTAAGCTGATCGAAAGAGGTATTGTAAAAACAGTGAAGTCTGCCAGGAAGCTGGTTGATAAGAAAGAAGCTATTGTGTGGGATATCCTGGAAAATATTTTGAAAGGACACCCGATCATGCTGAACCGTGCCCCAACACTTCACCGTTTGTCAATCCAGGCTTTCCAGCCCAAATTGATCGAAGGTAAAGCGATACAATTACACCCGTTGGTTACGACAGCGTTCAACGCCGACTTTGATGGTGACCAGATGGCCGTTCACGTTCCGTTGAGCAACGCAGCGGTACTGGAAGCCCAATTATTAATGCTGGCTTCTCATAACATTCTGAATCCGCAAAATGGTACGCCAATTACCCTGCCTTCACAGGACATGGTACTCGGTCTGTATTATATAACCAAAGGAAAGAAAACAACAGCCACTGAAACGATGCGTGGAGAAGGGAAAGCTTTCTACTCTGCGGAAGAAGTGATCATCGCCTACAATGAAAAGGTGGTGGATATGCATGCCTGGATCAAGGTTAAGGCAAATATCCGTAATGCGGACGGGTTGCTGGAGCATAAGCTGATCGAAACAACGGTAGGCCGTGTGATCTTCAATCAACACGTTCCTGCAGAAGTTGGTTTCGTGAATGCGTTACTGACCAAGAAAAATCTTCGGGAGATCATTGGTGATATCATTCGTATCACTAACGTTCCTAAGACAGCGAAGTTCCTGGATGATATCAAAACCTTAGGGTTCCGTACAGCCTTCCAGGGAGGTCTGTCATTCAGTATCAATGACCTTATTATCCCGGATGTGAAGCAGGAATTGCTGGAGAATGCAAAAGGAGAAGTAGATGAGGTATGGGATAACTATAATATGGGTCTGATCACTAACAACGAACGATACAACCAGATCGTTGACATCTGGAGCCGTGTGGATACCCGGATCACTGAAACACTGATCCGTGAACTGAGCAGCGATAAGCAAGGGTTCAACTCTGTTTATATGATGCTTGATTCAGGTGCCCGTGGTTCTAAACAACAGATCAAACAGCTGGCTGGTATCAGGGGATTGATGGCGAAGCCAAGAAAATCCGGCTCAACAGGGTCTGAGATCATTGAGAACCCGATCCTTTCCAACTTCAAAGGCGGATTGAACGTATTGGATTACTTTATCTCTACCCACGGTGCCCGTAAGGGTCTTGCGGATACAGCCCTGAAAACGGCGGATGCAGGTTACCTGACCCGTCGTCTGGTTGACGTATCACAGGATGTGGTGATCACAGAAGAAGATTGCGGTACACTGCGTGGCATTGCCACCAGTGCATTGAAAGATAATGAAGATGTAATTGAACCATTGAGCGACAGGATCGAAGGACGTACATCATTGCATGATGTGTATGATCCGGTAAGTGAAATGCTGATCGTTGGTGCCGGTGAAGAAATCACCTCAGATATTGCAAAGAAAATTGAAGACACAGGAATTGAAACCGTCGAGATCCGTTCTGTACTGACTTGCGAAAGCAAGAGAGGTTGTTGCGTGAAGTGCTATGGTAAGAACCTGGCAAGCGGCAACACTGCACAGAAGGGAGATGCGGTTGGTATCATCGCTGCACAGTCAATCGGTGAACCAGGTACACAGCTGACACTCCGTACTTTCCACGTAGGTGGTGTGGCCGGTTCTGCTGCTGTAGACTCTACATTAACAGCCAAGTTTGATGGTACGATCCAGTTTGACGGACTTCGTTCTGTAATGACAGAGGATGCCGAGGGTAAAAAGGTACAGATCGTTATCGGAAGAACGGGTGAGATCAGGAATATAGATGTTGCCACTGACAGGTTGCTGAATACGATGCATATTCCTTACGGCGCTACCTTGTTTGTGAAAGATGGTCAGAAAGTGAAGAAAGGGGATACTATCTGTTCATGGGATCCATTCAACAACGTTATCGTTGCTGAGATCAATGGTACTATGAAGTTTGAAAATGTAATCGAAGGTGTGACCTATCGTGAAGAAGCGGATGAGCAAACCGGTCACCGTGAGAAAGTGGTTATTGAAACCCGCGACAAGACAAAGATTCCTTCTATTATCGTAGATGGTGGAAAGGATAGTAAATCTTATAACCTGCCAACCGGCAGCCATATCATCCTTGATGAAGGTGAAGCGGTGAGAGCAGGTCAGGTATTGGTGAAAATACCCCGTGTACTGGGCAAGCTCAGGGATATTACCGGAGGTCTGCCCCGTGTTACGGAATTATTTGAAGCAAGGAACCCAAGTAACCCAGCTGTTGTATCTGAGATCGATGGTGTGGTTTCAATGGGTGCTATCAAACGTGGTAACCGTGAGATCATCATTGAAGCAAAAGATGGTGTACAGAAGAAATACCTGGTTCCGCTGACAAGACAAATTCTGGCACAGGATGGCGACTTTGTGAAAGCTGGTTCACCACTTTCCGATGGTCAGACATCACCGCAGGATATTCTTTCTATCCAGGGACCATTCGCTGTTCAGCAGTATGTGGTAAATGAGATCCAGGAAGTATATCGTTTGCAGGGTGTGCGGATCAATGACAAACATATTGAGGTGATCGTCCGCCAGATGATGCGTAAAGTAAGCATCGTTGATCCGGGTGATACACGTTTCCTGGAAGATGACTCAGTTGATAAATTCGAATTTGTAGAAGAGAATGATTATATCTACGATAAGAAAGTAGTGACAGAGCCGGGTGATTCTGGTAAGCTTCGTGCGGGCCAGATCGTTAGCCTGCGTGAGGTGAGAGAGGAGAATTCAATTCTCCGTCGTAATGATAAAAAGCCGGTAGAATTCAGGGATGCACAGCCTGCTACTTCAGCACCAACATTGCTGGGTATCACAAAAGCATCACTGGGTGTTCCGAGCTGGATATCTGCGGCTTCCTTCCAGGAAACCACGAAGGTATTGTCATCTGCAGCCATCAACGGTAAAACAGATGATATGCTGGGTCTGAAGGAGAATGTGATCACAGGTCATCCGATCCCGGCTGGTACCGGTCTTCGTGAATTTGAGAATATGATCGTGGGTAGCAAAGAGGAGTATGAACTGTTGCAGACCACCCGTGAAGCCATGGCTTTCGATGAGGAAGAATAAGTATTGATCAGAAATAATCCGGAAAGGAGTAAGTTATCTTACTCCTTTTTTTCATCAGTGGCAGGGCTGTTAAGGCTTTCATAAAGTAACCTGAATCCTTATCTTTGCCCGCCATCATTATTAATTTGCAAAAAAAGACTCAATGAAAAATGGATTGCTCGTTTGGAATGTGCTGTTGACATTGGTTGCAGGGTATTTATTGTTCACGCATTTTAGCTCCAATAAAAAAACTGCAACTGGCGAAAAGAAAGAAACAGGTGCAGCTGCCACAGTGAATAAAGATTTCCGTATTGCTTATTTTGAAATGGATTCTATTGAGGCTAATTTTTCAATGGTAAAGGATGTAAAAGCGGAACTGAGCAAAAAGGAAGAAACAATGAATGCCGAGATGGAAAGGTTGGGGAAAAACCTTCAGGAAAAGTATAATTATTTCCAGGGCCAGGCGCAGGCAGGATCACTGACAGAAGCACAACAGCAGGCTGCAGGCCAGGAGTTAAAAAACCTGGACGACCAGATGAAGAACCGCAAACAGTTACTGGACCAGGAGTACAGCGATTTTGTAATGCGTCGCATGAAAGATGTTAAGACCAAAATTGAAGATTTCCTGAAAGAGTATAATAAGGAAAAGAACTATTCTTATATTGTTTCCTACGAACAGGGATTGTTTTATTATAAAGACAGTGTCTACAATATTACGGCCGATGTGATAAAAGGACTGAATGGGATCTATAAACCGGGTTCTAAAAAAGATTAATGATTTATCGTCACGATAAAACGTCTCTCCGGAATCAGGAGAGACGTTTTGCTTTTAGAGTTATAAATCCAATGAATTACTTATCTTAATATCGCAATGACTGACTTTAAAAAACTATTTGCTTCCTTTTCCTCTCTCAAAGTGGGAGTGATAGGAGATGTAATGCTGGATACGTATATGTGGGGAAAGGTGGATCGCATTTCGCCAGAAGCTCCTGTTCCTGTAGTGACCGTTAAAAATAAGGATTACAGGATTGGCGGAGCTGGTAATGTGGCCCTGAATGCCTGTTCATTGGGCGCAAAAGTGACTGTATTATCGGTAACCGGAAAGGATGAAGAAGCAACGATACTGGAAAATCTTTTCAAGGAAAATAAGATTGATACTTCTTTTATGCTGCAAAGCAGGGAACGGATCACGACCAGCAAAACAAGGATTATCAGCCGTAACCAGCAGATGATGCGGCTTGACTCGGAAATAACTACTGAACTGGATAAAAAGGAAGAAGAGCTGCTGCTGAATAGCGTAAAAGCATATATCAGTAAAGAGAAGCCATCCGTGATCATTCTTGAAGATTATAACAAAGGAGTGCTGACGGA
>JAEUVP010000220.1 GCA_016786805.1 Chitinophagaceae bacterium
CCTTCAATGTCGGAAAAATGTACCTGCCAGTTATTGGGAACGGAAAATTTTCCGGCTGATTTTACCTGGTTGAATTTCATATTACCTACCATGCCATTTACTACCAGTAATTTCCAGTTGTATGTACTGCCTGCACCGAAAACAAACTCTTCATTTGATTGATTCACATTCATTCCTGCATAATTACCTGTGTAGACATGATACAACTGCTGTATTCCTGTAAAATCACTGGTCCATTTTCCTTTGAAATCGGAAGCAGCTACGGCAAACTTGTTATATGTTTTCATAACTGATAACGGGTTCATCAGATCACTGTCAGTATCCCATTGCACCGTTTCGGGGTCTAATTTAAACTGCTGTATGAAGCTGTTTTTATCCGGAGCAATAAATTCGATCCAGCCGGTTTCACCCTGGCGGAATAACAGTACAAATACATCTTTTCCACTGCTGTTTTCTGTCAGGTAGCCCATGCCAAGATAGGGCCTGTTGTAGGTAGTGATATAAGCAGTTTTGTAATTCCTGAGGTTGCTATACCGCGGTGCCACTAAAATATTCCATGCTGCATTGGTCAATGGCTCGGGGTCTGCAGGAAAAATAGTTCCTTCCTTGGGATAATGCAGTAGCACTTTGATATTCCCTTTGGTAACTTCCACCCAGTCAGGCTGTTCAATAGCCGTCCACCCGTCATCAAAATTGGTTGTGTTGAAAGCAAATTTCCCCGTTGCTGCTGGTTGAGGTTTTACCGGTTCTTCCGATTTTTTTATAACCGGTTTTTTTGTGACAGCTGGTTTTTTAAAATCTACTGATTCAAGAAATTTTGTCATTTCAGCTTCGTAGGCATCTGTGTTTGTCATGATCAGGATATTCACCAGTTTTTCATGCCCAGATGAAGAAACAAGCAAGGCAATACCTTTATTGCCATCATTTTCAAAAGGAGCATAACCACTCTGTACTTCCCAGCCATTTTCTGTTACAGCAGGCTGCATTTCCGGCTCCGTAGGAACGGTTACCACTTCTTTTACAAGTGTTGCCCAGGAGTCGTTAAAATTTTCTTTTGGCGTGTTAGGTGCATCAATGGCTTTGTAGAGAGTGATAAGGCAAAAAGCTCCCGTTGTCTTGTTCTCTTTGATAAACTGCACAGTTTGTGCAGTTGCTTTTTTGCTCCATCCTTTTGGAGCCGAATAAGTGGCGAGATCAAATACCTGTTTTTGTGAAATTGCAGGGATAATGATCAGGCAACAGGCAAGAAGGAGGATTGTTCTTTTATTGGGCATGAGTTATAGTTTTACCAGTGAGTGTATTTCAGTATTTAACTACAGGTATTGAGGTTACTCTTTTTTCCCGTAACCACTATAGTCGCCATAACCAGTATCCTGCAGCCATAATATTCTGGCACCTTTGATACAAGAGAAATAAGCATTATAGGTTTTGGGTTTCTTTTCTATTTCAGAGAAATATATTTGCCAGTTATTCAATAGCTTGAAATTGCCATTGGATTTTACCCCCTGGAATTTGATATTTCCAACAAAGCCACTGGCAACAGCCAGGTCCCATTTATAAGAACCATTGGCTGAGAATTCAAAATTTTGAGCGGAGGAGTGAGTATCCATACCTGCATTAGCCCCGGTATTAGCATTTACATATTGCTGTATGCCTGTGAAATTATTTGTCCATACCCCGGTAAGGTCAGAGGCTGCTACGGCGAATTTATTATAAGAAGCCATCACTTCCATCTTTTCCCAACCGTATGACTCCTGGTGATATGCGCCAAATTGTTGTTCGAATGTTGCTTTATCCGGTGCTATGAACTCCAGGTAACGGCCACTACCATTACTATAGTTCTTCTTAAAAAAAACAACAAATACATTTTTTCCTGTTGCTTTTTCCACCATCATTGCTTCAGCATATTCAATAGGTTCCCATCCACTGACCGGTTTAAATTCCATTGCTGATGCACTGCTGTACCTTGGCGCCACCAGGATATTCCAGGCGACTTTTAATCCGTCCATTAAAACAGAGTTATAGGCATCCGCTTGTTTGTTCGGGTAGTGAATTAATACCTTTAGGCTGGCTTTTGTAACCTCCACCCAGTCTTCCTGAACTGTGCTGGTCCAGCCATCATCAAAATTGGTAGTAGTAAATGCAAATCCATCTTTTTTAGCTACTGTACCGGTAGCAGCTGGTTTTGATGGGTTGGTAGCTTGCCCTCCATTTGTGGGTGGTACTATTTTCAGGCTGATTGATTCAAGAAATGCGCTTATATCCTTTTCATAGCTGTCGGTGTTGGTAAGTATAACGAGGTTTACCATTTTGCCATTTGAAGTGGAAGTGATCAGCATGGCAATACCTTTGGTGTCATCACTCTCAAACAGGGCATAGCCACTTTGTATCTCCCAGCCATTGTCAGTAGCTGCAGGCTGCATTTCGGGCGGGGATGCAATCGTTACAGCTTTCTTTACGATGGTTTCCCAGGCATCATCAAAATTTGCTTTAGAGTCAGCAGTGCCGGGTAGGGCTTTATATAACTGCATGAAACAATAGATGTCCTTTGCGGGATCTTCCCTGGAAAGCAGTACTGACGAACCTGTTGTTTCTTTTTGCCATCCTTTGGGTAAGCTATAGGTAGCAATATCAAAAGTTTGTTGCTGGGCCCGGGCTGCTGTACTGATCAATACGAGCAAACCCAGTAACAGGTTTTTAAAATTTAATAGGTTCTTTATATTCATCATTTAGTTTTTACAAGACTATAGTCCATGCCTCCGTCCCTGAGTTTTAATATTCTTCCCCCTCTTATGGCTACGAACCATGCTTCAAAATTGTCGGTCTTTCCGTTAAAGCGATTGGTTGCGATAAGGTTCCAGTTACTTACCGTGTATTTCCCTTTATAGTTTTGCTGGAAGGTGCTCATGTTTCCCACTGCACCGGTAGCTCCATTGTGAATACTTGTATAGTTGCCTCCATCATTGAAATTGAAAGTGGCACTTCTTGCAGCTACGGTCATGCCGGCATACCCTTCATAGCCGGAAGGAGCTACATAATACCATTGAGCGGTGGATGTGTTTCCATCTTGCCAGGTCCCGGAAATATCATTGGCAGTGATGGCAAATTTGTTATAACCGCCCATATTTGAAAGATCAGATGGAGAATAGGCCCCACCGTTTGCTTTTGGAAACTGTTTCCACAATGATTCCTCATCTTTTGCAGAGCCGACTGTTATATAGGCAGTATTGGGAGAAACATCCAGCCGCATCCCAATAAATCTTCTTTCACCCGTTTGCTTATCCGTAGCCCATCCTTCAACATAACTGGGTTTTAATGACCCCATCACTTCACCATTATCTTTATATTGTTTGGTTTCAATCGTGAAATATTTTGAAACATAATTGTCCCAGTAATAGTCCCTGTCCACTACTCCTGTACCGGAAAAATCAGATGCATTATATCGCAAAGCGTACCAGAGATATACTTTGATATCCTCCTTGGAAACAAGCACCCAATCATCCTGTATAACACTCGTCCAGCCATCATCAAAATTGGTGCTGGTAAAAGCAAAGCCACCTGTTACCGGGGCAGCAGTCGTATTAACCGGTTCCGGGTCTTTTTCAGGAGCCGGGTTTTCTTTTTGGAAACTCACCGATTCTAAAAATGCCGTCATTTCTTTTTCATATGCATCGGTATTGGTAAGGATGATTATATTGACCATTTTGCCCAAACCGGTGGAAGCGACAAGTATCACGACTCCTTTTGTGCCTTCACTTTCAAAGGGAGCATAACCCGACTGTGCTTCCCAACCGTCTTCGGTAGCCGGTTCTGTCATCTCGGGTGCAGTAGAAACAGTTACCATCCCTTTCACGAGATCTGCCCAAGCGGCATCAAAGTTGCCTTTTGCATTATCTGTAGCAGGAATTGCTTTAAAGATGGTAATGATGCAATAGGTTCCTTTGGCCGCATCTTCAGTGGCAAACTGGAGACCACCACCGCCTTCAGCTGTTTTTTTCTGCCATTCTTTAGGCGGAGTAAAATTGGTTATATCAAACGTCTGTTGCTGTGAGAAAGCCATCGAACAGGCAACAAGTAGAATAAGTAATAATAGTTGTTTCATATTAGAAAATTTATGACTTACTGAACTTACTTTAAAGTTGCGACACCCAAAGCAGCACAGCAATCCCTTAAAAACAGGATATTCAGGTACTCCGCCTTCCTGCGATATATTTTTCGGCTCTCATTATTTATTCGTTGTGATTTTTATATTACTGATATATACTTTTATTACTTCTGCATTATTGGTGGCATTGATAAA
>JAEUVP010000243.1 GCA_016786805.1 Chitinophagaceae bacterium
TGGCCGGGCTTTTCCTGGGTATGGAGCCTATGCAGGTTATTAAATCCATAGAGAAAGGAGTGGGAAATACATTGGGGGGATTGGCATTGATCATTTGCCTGGGTGCGGTACTGGGCAAAGTGCTCGAAGCCGGAGGTGCTGCCGAAAAAATTTCCACCACACTGCTTACTGCTTTCGGTCAAAGAAATATTCAATGGGCCGTATTACTGACGGGCTTTTTGATCGGCATTCCTTTATATTATAATGCAGGGTTTGTTATACTGGTGCCGCTGGTTTTTTCCATTGCCAGCAAAGCAAAACTACCGGTACTATATGTCGCCATACCAATGGCAGCTTCCTTATCAACGACCCATTGCTTCCTTCCACCCCACCCCAGCCCTGCCTTTTTGGTCAATGCATTTAATGCAGACATGGGAAAAACGCTGATCTACGGGCTCATCATAACAATCCCCGTAGTCATTATCGCAGGGCCATTCTTAGGCCGCCTGTTCAAAAAAACAGAAGTGACTATCAAATCATTTTTTATATCGGCTGAAGAGAAAACAGCAAAAGAGCTGCCCGCTGCTTTACCCAGCTTCCTGGTCGGGCTCTTACCCGTTTTATTGATAACTGTGGCTGTTTTAGCAGATAATTTCCTGCCGGATCAATTACTTAAAAAAATACTACTCTTTATTGGTGATCCTACTATTGCTTTATTATTATCCGTTTTTTTCGCCATATGGTACTTTGGCCTGAGAGCTGGTAAGACAATGGATACAACCATGAAATGGCTGAACGATGCTATTGCCGGCATTGCCACGATCGTACTGATCATAACAGCAGGCGGCGTTTTTAAACAGGTGCTGCAGGATAGCGGAACAGATAAGTACATTGCCTCATTTAGTAGTAAATGGCAAATGCCGCCATTGATCTTTGCATGGGTAATTACAGCTTTACTAAGAGTCGCAATCGGCTCCGCAACTGTAGCAGGCATTACAGCCGCAGGTGTGGTAACCCCATTAATAGTAACGGGTGCGGTGTCTCCTGAACTGATGGTACTGGCTGTAGGAACAGGCAGTGTTTTTGGCTCGCATGTAAACGATTCAGGCTTCTGGATGTTCAAGGAATTCTTCAATCTCTCGTTAAAGCAAACCTTTCTTTCCTGGACAGTGATGGAAACGACTATCTCAATTTTAGGTTTATTGGGGGTATTAGTACTTGATCTGTTTATATGAATTTTCCCTCCTGAATAAAATAAAAAAGCAGGCTGACTGGAAAGCCACCTGCGTTGGTCTCGTTGACCGTTCACATGAGAAAACTGTTTTATATCTACACCCGGTAAATAACAGGATGCTGTTTGCTGTATTAAAAGTAGGAAGGAAGAGAATGGAAGATGAGAATGAATTACCGGGACATGAAAATTAAACTCTGTGGCAAAAACAGGTACAGTATATCCTGCCGGCATACCGTTTATAAAAGTTAAGGGGACTGCACTGCTTGCAATCCCCTTGTTTTACCAATGTAACCTCTGCTAAAAAACTATCGTTATTAATAACCTGTTGTTTGTTCCATCGCAGGGTTGGCCTGTAATTCCGGTTGAGGTATCGGGAATACCCACTCACGGGCATTGGAAGGAAGCGTACAGAAGCTGGTACAGTTGGTGAGCCGGTTGATCAGCCTTGTTGTTCTTTTCAGGTCAAGGAAACGATGACCTTCACCCACCAGTTCTTTACGACGTTCCTGTTCGATGGCATTCTGCAAAGCATTTCCCGTTAATACTTCAGGGACATAGCCACTGATCCTAGCAGCTCTTAATGTATTCAGGTCGGCAAGCCCTGTTGCCTCATTGGCTCCTCCCATTCTTGCATATGCTTCTGCTCTTATCAAATACATTTCACCGGTTCTGAAGGCTTTGAAATTAACAATACCATCGGGCCTTGAAAGATTGGCCTGCTTTGCATCATATTTTATCAATACCGTTCTTGCCGTTCCTGTATTCCTGTTCACACCTCTTTGCAGGCTGCGGAAATAACTGGTATAGCGGATATCATTTACCTGGTCATATAAACTCAACAGGTTGGTGGTAGGCCGATACTCGGCCCTGTTACCTGCCGAATAAAACATCAGGCTTCCCAAATCACTATCCAATGACTCAAATTTTACCGACCAGATGACTTCCGCTGTTGAAGCATCGATCCATAGATTAGGAAAATTAGCACGGCTGGAAAGTGGTCTTGCATTGATCACCAGCGTTGAATACTTCACAGCGCTATCCAGTGAACTGGCAGTTAAGTACATTCTTGCTAAAACAGCATTCACCACCATATCATCTACATAGGCACGGTCGGCAGCACCCGTTCCGCTGCCCTGGATCGGTTTGTCCATATTCAGCATCAATTGCTTTGCTGCTTTCAGGTCTGCTTCTATTTTGTCGTATGATTCTTTTACAGAAAGCCGGGCTGGTTTTTGTTCCACATCAAATTTGTCAACATAAGCGATCCCCTTTGCAGCCGAGTTCCTTGTTTCTGCCTCTCCAAAATAACGCAGCAGGTCAAAATGCACCATAGCCCTTAAAGCCATGGCCTGTGCTTTAATACGGTTAACAGCACCGGGACTCGACGTCGCCAGTTTATCTATTCCCCGCAATGTTATATTCGCCTGTTGAATAATCCCATACATATCCAGCCACATATCAGCTATACTTGCATCATCAGCGGTGAAGGTCCAGCGGGAGAAATCCTGGAAATTACCCAGCGACTCAGGACCTTCATAAAAATTATCACTCATGATGTCGGGTAATCCCACTAACGAATTAGCGGCTGCATTAAAAGTTCCGTAGTACCCATCCTGTAATAATTTAGAATAAGTGCCACTCAATGCGAGTTCGTAATCTCTGACCGTGTTAAAAAAACCGGCTCCATCCTGTGAATGAGTGGGATCAAGCTCAATAGATTTTGAACAAGAACTCAGCCAGCCAGTTATCACTATCGCCGGTACCAGGTATATTAATTTTACTTTTTTCATTGTACTATATTTAATGTTAGCAGACAGGTTTTCTTTACAAGCCAACGTTTATTCCAAATGTAAACGTCTTTAACTGCGGGTACTGGGAACCAGCCAGCAATCCTGACGCCACTTCCGGGTCGTAGCCTTTGAACTTATGCCATGTCTGAAGGTTTTGTCCCTGTATAAAAACTCTTACTGAACTGATCTTAGCCCTTTCCAGTAATTGCTTTGGCAATTCATAGCTGAGCATCACGTTACGTAACCGGAGGAAATCTCCTTTCTCCAGGAACCTCGTAGTAGCCAGTTCAAAATTGGAATAAGGGCTTGGTATATTAGTGATGTCACCGGGTTGTTGCCACTCGGTCAGCAATTCACGGGAAACATTAGATATCACATACGCAGGATTTTCCACATTCCCCCTGTCATTATTAAAAATGTGATTACCCATAATATAATTGAACTGTACACCCAGCTCTATCCCTTTGTAAGAAAGGGAAGTATTAAAGGCGCCAAATTGTGGCGGATCATAGGTGCCAACAATAACCCTGTCATTCGGATCATATACATTGGTGGTTGTTTTACCATCCGCTTTATAATACAAAGCATCTCCGTTTGCAGGGTCAACGCCGGCATACCGGACCAGGTAAATAGAATTCGGTCTTTCCCCCACCCTGTTGATTGCAGTACCGGAAATATTCTCGTTGGTACCATCCAGAGCTATCACTTTTGCTTTGTTATACGTATGATTAACACTTACATTCCAGGTCAGGTCTTTTGTTTTGATCACATCAGCACTGACAGAAAGTTCAATACCCTGGTTGCGGATCTTACCCAGGTTGGTAAGAATGGAATTAACACCATTTGTGCCCGACAATTGCCTGTTGAGATACAAACCGGTGGTAATAGCAGTATACAATTCAACGGTGCCGGTAATCCGGTTCTCCAGGAAGCCGAAATCAATCCCTGTATTGAATGTTTTACGAACTTCCCATGTCAGGTTGGGTTTTTCAAGATTGCTCAATACCAAACCGCCTAATCCGTTATAAGTAGCCCCGGTAAACAATTCTCTTGCTTCGTATGAATCTCCCACTTCTTCATTACCTGCCGAACCGTAGCTAACCCGGAGGCGAAGTTCACTGAGCCATTTTGTATTTTGAAGAAACGCTTCTTCATTGATCAGCCAGGAAGCACCAATACCGGCATAATTCACCCATTTATTTCCTTCCGCAAGACGGGAAGAGCCATCTCTTCTGAAACTGGCATTGATGAAATACCTGTTGCGGAAACTATAATCTGCCAGTGCGAAATAGGACATCAGGCTTTGCTCTGTTTGTCCGTCTGTAACCGTTGGAATGAACCCGTTAGCCGGTGTACCGGGTGTTACATCAGCCCCATTTCCAAATACACCTGTTAAGCCAAATCCTGTATAGTTGAAAGTGGTTGTACGGCGCTTAATATACTCGTTGAATAAAGAGATACGGTAGTTGTGATCACCAGATTGCCTTGCAAAACTTAGTGAAGTTGTTCCCGTATAACGAACTCTTTTCAGGCTTCCTCTTGAGAAGGAGCCATCCGTACCAGTTTGCTGGCTACCGAAGTAGGTATCCTTGTTAATATAAGTTGTAGTAGAGTTGTCGGTAAAGTCAACGCCCCAGTTCGTTCTGGCACTTAATCCTTTCAGGAAAGGAAATTTATATTCCAGTGAAATAGCAGCAACACCTTTTAGCTGGTTATTGGTACGTGGATTCTCTAGCAGCTCCTGTAAACCATTGGGCTGTCCCTGTAACAGCATGTCTGTATTATTATAACTTCCGTCAGCATTATAAGGGGTGACATACGGGTTGGCCCAGCGTATACCGTTCAGCGGATCGCCGATCCACTGGTCGTTCTCCGATGTATTGGTCAGCTTTGAAGAGCCAACAAAAGTAGACAGGCCGATCTTCAGGTTATTCACCGTGTGGTCAATATTGATACGCCCAGTATACCTTTTCAGTGCTGTAGCTATAACAACACCTTCCTGGTCAAATACAGAACCAGAGATAAAAAATCTTGTTTTATCATTACCACCTGTGAGTGATAAAATATGCTGCTGTGTCTTAGCTTTCCTGAACATTACTTCTTCCCAGTTGGCATTCACCTTAGAAAGGCTATCCGCTTCCTCATCTGTCCAACCGAAGAAATTCATACCATACGGATGATCATAGGTTGTTTCAAATAGTATTTTCTCGGCGGAGTTCATCAGCTTTAGTTTGTTCTCTGGTAAAGAACCTACTCCATACTGGTAGTCATAATTGATCTTTGTTTTACTATTTGTGCCCCTTTTTGTTGTTACCACAATAACACCATTCGCACCACGGGAGCCGTATTGGGAGGTAGCAATCGCATCTTTTAAGATGCTGTAGGTTTCGATGTCTGCCGGGTTGATGCTCTGAAAGTCTGCCCCGGTTACCTGTATACCATCCACAATAAATAAAGGCTGTGTAGAAGCCAGTACAGATCCTTTACCCCGAATGGTGATATTGGAAGCAGAAGCGCCGGGCTGTCCGCTCTGCGACTGGATCAATACACCGGGAGCTTTACCGGTCAGCATCTGGTCAAATGTGGCCACGGGCTGAAACTTTACCGATTCACCGGAAACTTTTGACAACGCTGCTGTTGCTTCCCTCCGGCTTTGGGTATTGTAACCGGTCACCACTACTTCCTGTAAATTTTTCTCAGCTACTTCTAATGAAACATTAACAGTGGCACCAGTAACTTTTACCTCTTTATCATTAAAGCCGATACTTGAAAAAACAAGGGTGGCATTGGTGGCAACACTGATACGAAAACGTCCCTCGGCATCGGTGGATGTTCCTGTGCGGGATCCTTTCACGAATATATTTACACCTGATAAGGGTAAATTATCTCTTGCATCTGTTACCTTACCGGAAACATCCTGTTGTGCCTGCACAAAAGAAGTTAGCAGCACAGTAAAAAAAGAAAAAAATAGAAATTGTTTCATATGTATGTTATTTATCACGGTTGACCAATGCCGGGTTTTATCACGAAATACCTAGCTCAACCAAAATCCAGGTATTTTACTATTGATTAACAAGAGACAGCAAAAAATCCCGCTTTGCTTCATTGTCCCCCGACTCATTAACTAAAGCATGAAAAAGTTATACTGAAGCAGGAAAAACAGATTCCCTTTTGTTTCAAAGGGATGAAGCAGCTTTCAATCAGGTGCTTCATCCCTTTATTATATTTTATTCTTGTACTCCCGCTATAAGGTTATATTAATGGTCACTTTTTGAGTAGCCGGGTTGTTTTTAGATCCAATAGTAAGAAGAGTTCCATCATCGGCAACAGCTTTTACAAGAGTCAGCGTTGCCGTTGTTGTGGTAGCGGGTGGTACAATAACCACGGGTATATTTACAGTTGCGGCAATACTAGTTTTGTCGCGGTCAATCACAGCAGTTTGATTAAGAAGATTAACCCCACCACCTGTCACATCATAGTAGACAGTTACCTTTTGCTGCAATGCCGTACGGAGTTGAAAAGTAAATGTGGCGGCAGTGCCTTCACGGACTGTTTTAGCAGCAGTGCTGCTTAAAGCTACATAAGGAGGGAGATTTTGTGAAAAATCATACTCATCCCCAGGTGATTCATATTTATCGCATGACTGCAGGCTGAGCAGGCTCAAAATAGTAATGATATAGAAAAATATTTTTTTCATATTTTTAAGATTAAAGGTCAAACCACATTTTTACATTGAATAATACCTTGGCAGGAGCATTAGGATTAACTGAAAGCTCATTTGTTGAAGGGTACTCATACCGTCTGAACAAAGGTCCTGCCGGCGCACCCACCGGCAGAGCCAGTAACGGCACTTCGCCGCCATCCGGGCCCGACCTCCTCCATTGTGTAAACGCATCAACTCCCCTGTCGATCAGATCAACCCAGTGGTGATAATGTATAAGTTTTACGGGGTCAATGACAGCTGTTAAATCAGGTAGTCCGGCTGCAAAAGTGGTCGCATTACCACTGCTGATCCCATAAAACTTACAGGATTCTTCCACTGCTTTCTTATACAAAGTATTTGCAGCAACCAAGTTTACAGGTACTCCCAATCCCCTTGCTTGTATCTCTGCTTCAAAAAAAAGCTGCTCCTGATACGAGTAAATGACTTCCGGATCAGTTGCCGAATGAAGCGTTGAAGAAAATCTTGCATCGTGATCATCATCACCATCTTCGCCCGGCTGAATTCCATAATAATTATCAGCTAAAACAGGCTTTGTGAAAAAGACTGGCAGTCTTGGATCATTCAGTGGCCGCATAAAATCTGTTACATATTTTGAGGCAAAGAAGAAACTTTGCCCGCCATTGTATTGTTCGCTTAGTGAAAACTTGGGATTCTTTCTGCCTGCAACGTTCTGATAAGCTATTTTACAATTATCAGCGGATGAATTGACCAATCCTCCAGCCGTAATTAATTGACCAATCGCTGCCGCCTGCGTAGGATCCTTATCAACCATCGTCATCAGCACTCTTAGTTTTAGCGACCTTGCCAATCGCTTCCACTTTGGAATATCTCCCTTGTAAAACAGGTCATAATCTGTGATCTTCAATGGGCTTGCCTCATCAAACTGGGCCAATGCTTCATCCAGCAATGCGTTTATCCCAAGAAATACATCCTTTTGAGCATCAAATTTCGGATAAGAAATATCCGCTCTCCATGCTTCAGAAAATGGAACATCGCCAAACACTGTTGTCAGCTCATAAGCCACTTGTGCTAATAGAACTTTGCACTGTGCAGCAGCGTTATTATTTTTTGGCGTTGCATCTTCCGACAATTTTATTGCCTGCTTCAGGTTCGTACCTGCAGACAGGTAATATGTATTCCAGCTATTATTATAATTGAATACTGAGAATGTATACTCCTGAGCTGAAGGGGCACCCCAGGCATTCGGGTTATTACCACCATCCGCCATGAACTGCCCTGCCAATCCCATAGGAATATACATATCACCACCAGATCTTAAGTTGATGTATTGGGTGGAAGCGTTTGAAAACAACAGTTTAGGATCAGGGTTTTCCGCTGAGTTGGGGCTTTGGTTTATATCCAGGTATTTTTTGCACGATGATACCGATATCCCTAAAAGAGCTATGCCGGTAAAATATAGAATATATTTTTTCATGATGATATCATTATTAAAGTTTAATACGAAGGTTTACACCGTAAGACCGTGTTGATGGAACAGAATTGAATTCCACTCCTTCACCCAGGCTTGCGGAGCCAAAAAAATTCACTTCGGGGTCCACATGGGGAACATGTGATTTAATGATCCAGAGATTTCTTCCTTCCAGTCCAACTTCGAGTCCCTTGATAAATTTCAATTTATTGGATAAGAAGGAGGAAGGCAGGCGGTAAGCAATCCTTACTTCTCTAAGTTTTGCATAAGAGGCATTGTAGATACTTCCTTCTGTATTAGTAGTAATAAACTGCCCCCAGAAATCCTGCATACTTTGCACCGGTACCGTGTTCGTAATATATTTATTTGTCGCCTGGTCAAAAATTACACCCTTATCAATAAATATATTTCCCCGGTTCTCAGCTGTTTCCTTTCCAAGACCCTGTGTACGTAAAGTAGATGATGTATTGGAGAACATATATCCGCCTTGTCTTATATCAACAAGAAAACTAAGACTGAGATTTTTATAATTCAGGGTATTATTAATACCCATCATCCAGTCCGGGAAAATATCACCTATTTTCTGATCATTCACTGTTCTTCTTAATCCGGTATTGGGATCGATAACGATATTACCATCCGGGTCACGCATCCACGCAGTGCCCCAGATTGCAAAAGGTTCACCATCCCTGGTTTTAATTTGCAATCCGCTCCATCCGCTCTGTAATACGTAAGATTTAACTGCTCCCGGTAAACGAACTGTCTGCTTATTTTTTGAAAAATTCACATCAACTCCCCATGCAAAATCTTTGGTTTTTACAGGAGTAACCCCCAGCGTAACCTCGATTCCTTTATTAATTACAGAACCGGCATTCACTGTTTGTGAGGTAAATCCGGTTGATTGAGGAACCAACAGGTTGATGATCTGATCTTTTGTCTCAGAGTTATAATAAGTAACATCCAGGCTAATCCTGTTCTTCAGGAACTTCATTTCGGTTCCTATTTCATAGCTGGTTTGATTTTGCGGCTTCAGGTTGGCATTCGGCAAAATACCGGGTGCTGTGAATGCGATTACTCCGTTGAATGGAAATTGTGAACCAAATCCATATTGAGCAAAAGATGTAGCTACAGGCAGGTAAGCGAATGAAAGGGCATAAGGAGCTGCATCACTACCTACGTTGGCCCAGCTGGCCCTTAATTTACCATAGCTTAACCATTTAATATTTCTCACTAACTCACTGAACACAAAACTGGAGCTCACTGATGGATAAAAATAAGAGTTGTTTCCTTTAGGGAGTGTGGAACTCCAGTCATTACGACCAGTTATATTGAGAAACAAGAAATCTTTATATGATAATCCCATATCACCAAACACACCAACAAGTCGTCTTTTATTGAAGAGATTGGTCGTACTTACGGTTCCTGCATTGGAAAAACTGTACAAACCATCAACAGTAAGCGACTGTGCATCCGACTGCTCTCTCCGGTATTGCGCTTCAAAAATATTGTGCCCTGCAATTACTTTCAGTTCAATATCCTTTGTCAGTTTTGTATTGGCCGTTACGATGAGATCATTGTTGATAATACGATTATACAGGTTGGCGGTAAAAAAATTTCCTGTGAGGGCACCAATAGTGCCCGGCCTTGTGACGCCTTTCCTGAACTCGTTGTAAAAATCAGTACCAATATTATCAGATATGGTCAACCATTTTACAGGATTATAGGTAATTACAGCATTCCCATAAATCCTGTCTACTGTATTAGAAAACTTATTGTTATTAATAATCCAGTATGGATTATTACCTGTCCTGCCCGGCGTCAGCGTTATCTGTTGTTTGGTAATAGGGTCAACATAATTATCCTTTACATCCTGGATATTGACCGTACGCGGAATGGTCAGCATGATGGACTGTAATACATTGGGATTGTTCGAACTTTCCACCGGCCGGCCATCTGCAAACACTCTTGTGTAACTGATATTGGTACGAATATCCAGGCCCTTAAGAATATTTCTGCCGGCATTAAAATTGACAGCACTCTTATTCAGTTTTTCGCCGGGAATGATTCCGGATTGTGTGGTATTGGTATAACCAAACCGGTAATCAGTCCCTTCTCCGCCTCCTTCAAAGGATACTGAATAAATATTGGTTTTACCCGTTCTATAAAAATCTTTTACATTATCGGGAAATGCCTGCAATGTGACCTGCCGGCCTAAAAAATCAGTAAATGTTTTATCTTTTACATCACTGATCTTAGGTCCCCATCCGTTGGTGCTGGCGATATTATAAGTACCCTGGTTTCCCTGGGCATATTCATTCTGGAAAGAGGGCAGTTTCAGTGCGTTGTCAAACCTGGTTGAAAGATTGAAAGTAACGGAGGTTTGCCCTTTCTTTCCTTTCTTAGTGGTAATAATAATAGCACCATCCTTTGCTCTTGCTCCATATAAAGCTGTAGCAGAAGCTCCTTTCAAAACAGTGATCGTTTCAATATCATCGGGGTTTATATCACCAGCCCTGTTACCAAAATCGGCTCCGGATGTTCCCTGGTTGACGGCACTGTTCACCGTATTGATCTGCTGTGCACTGTTATCAATAGGTAGTCCGTCAATGACAAAAATGGGTTGACCATTCCCGTTCACTGTTGTATTATTCACGGAATTTACACCCCTGATGATAATCTTGGATGAGCCCCCAACGGTTCCGGACTGGGATGTAATTCTGACCCCTGCAGCTTTACCTGCCAGCGAATTGATGACATTCGTTTCCCTTGCCTTCAGTAGTTCTTCACTTTTAATTGTTGAAGCACTATAGCCCAACGATTTTTGTGTTCGTGAAATACCCAACGCCGTTACAACCACTTCAGTAAGTGCATCACGGGCATTCAATACAGCATTAACAGTGGCCTGGTTTCCTATATTTATCTCAACAGGCTGAAAACTTGTGGCGCTAAATACCAATACAGAACGTGGTGGTGCCTGTATACTAAAATCACCATTCACATCAGCAGATATAGCCGTTGATGTACCCTTAATAGTAATCGTGGCAAAAGAAATAGGCTTCCCATCCGGACCGGTTACTTTACCGGTAATTGTTCTGCTCTGAGCCAATATGGCTACTGCCGGTAAAAAGAGCAAAACAAGCAATAAGATTTTTTTCATGCAGTTTGGTTTTTGTTAGATTGATGAAAGTAAGGCAGCGGGATTGTCAATTATGTTTCATTCAACTATGGATTTATTGCTAAAACCTGAAAAATCCATACTGAGACCTTAATAATATATAAATAAGAAGGGCTTCCGACTTTAGCGGAAGCCCTTCTTTCAATCCTTTCTCAGTATCCCGTATTCTGGCTGATATTAGGGTTCGCATCTCTTTCATCCTGTGGAATCGGGAAAATGCGCCTGAAATTACCGGCAGCGATCGTTACCGGTGTCACACCAACATAGTTATTGTTAATATTAACCCTGGCCACATCACGGTTCAACCGTTGCAGGTCCAGGTATCGCATGCCTTCAAAAGCCAATTCTTTTCTTCTTTCCAGCAGAATATCATTGAGCAATTGTGTGCCGGAAGAAGTAAAACCTGTAAAAGCAGGGTCCCTGCGCTGCGCAACCTGGTTGAGGTAAAGCAATGCATTCACTTCATCATTGGTACGCTGATATGCTTCAGCCAGGATCAATAATACTTCGGCGTAGCGGATCACTTTCGTATCATCTTTATCTGCCGCTGAATTAGTATTCGGGTATTTATTGACGATCCTTACAGTGATCCCACCTCTTGTACCGGTAATAAAAAGATTACGGCGTACATCTGTCGCTGTATATTTATTATAAAGATCATCAGCACATATAGCATCTCCGTATCCAGACTGGTCGTAGAAATATGACAATGCATTTGACCCGTTATTATTAACCGCATCACTTGTTACTTCGTAGATCGTTTCCAGTTTATTCGCCACCGGTGCAGGATTACTCCAGTAAGCAACCAGGTTAGCTGAAGTCGCCAGCGTAAACCCGCCATTGGTAACAACATCCAGAGCGGCTGTTTTTGCAGTGGCCCAGTCGCCTTTGAATTGTGCTACCCTGGCCTGCAAGGCTCTGGCAGCATATTTTGTCACATAAGAAGAATTCTTTGTTGTACTGGTCAGTAAGGTAAAAGCACTGGCGAGGTCGGCTTCGATCTGTGCATATACTTCAGAAACCTTGGCACGGGAAGGTTTTAACAATGCATCATAGGTCAATACGATCGGAACGCCATCTGCATTGGGATCAACCGTATAAGGTTTGGCGAACCAGTTCACCAGGTTAAAATACATTAAAGCCCTTACCGTCAATGCCTCGCCTTTTAATTGATTGGAATTGGTGGAGGACACATCGGAATTAATGATATTATTCGCCCTGAGAATAGCATTATAAGC
>JAEUVP010000261.1 GCA_016786805.1 Chitinophagaceae bacterium
TGATCAGGAAACCGAAGGCCAGGATAAAGATAAAAATGGTCACCGGGTCTGCCGACTGGAAAAGTTGAATAAAAAGGATCAGGATGATCAGCAGCCAGACATCAGAAACCCGCAGCAGCCAGCGAATGATAAACTGGCTGATACTGGGCTTGCCTCCCAGTTCATCCACCACCCGCAAACTCATGATCTTTTTACCCACACTTTGCCCGTTCATTAAAATTTCCAGGGTCACATGGTAGATCATAATGGGAACAAATAAGATCATGGACCAGGCCTGCTTGTCATATTGTGATTCGCTATCCAGGAAAATATCGCTGCCGTAGGCGTTATTAAGAATGCCAAAAGCGATTTTCAGGTAAAAAAATTCGATTGTTATATCAATGATCAGCGCCAGCATCCGCCGGTAAAATTCCGGTATCTCAAATTCCAGCTCTATATTAAAATTGGTAGGTACCTTGATAGCTCCCATCGGAACGGTTGTTTTGTCTGGCCGTTAAATTACTGCTTTTTACATATTAAAATGGGTATGCTTTACACAGGCAGTTACAAAAAATAGTATTTTACAACCCAAAGCACCGACGTTTGAGAGAAGCCCTGTTTATCAAGAAGAATAAAGACCGCTGGCTGAAAAACCAGCACCAACCTTCCGGAGACCCTGATGAAATGGCAAAGGATTTTACCCAACTGGTGGAAGACCTGGCGTATGCGAAAACATTTTATCCTTCGGGTAAGGTGACCCGTTTTATTAACAACGAAGCTTCAAAAGTTTATCTCACTATTTACAAGAACCGGAAAGAAGAATCGAACCGGCTTGTTACTTTCTGGAAATATGACCTGCCGCTTACTTTTTATAAACATCATAAAGTGATGTTGTTTTCTTTGATCGTTTTCCTGTTATTTTTTGCGTTTGGTTTTTTTGCCTCCAGCCAGGACGAAAATTTTACCCGCAGTGTGTTGAGCAGTGGTTATGTGGATATGACAAAAGAGAATATTGAAAAAGGAAACCCCTTTGGTGTGTATGAATCGGGGAATCCCATACTGAGCTGGCTGCGCATCATGATCAATAATATTAAAGTATCCACGATCGCCTTTACGTCTGGTATCTTCTGCGGTGTTCCCACCATTTATATTCTTGTTCAAAATAGTGTGATGGTCGGAGTGTTTGATGAAATGTTTGCCTCGCAGGGGCTGGGATTGGATTTTTGGCTGGTAGTATTTGTGCATGGCACTTTAGAGATCACGGCAATAATTGTGGCGGCTGCGGCGGGCCTGGTACTCGGGAAAAGTTTTCTCTTTCCCGGCACTATCAAACGAATAGATGCTTTTAAACAAGGAGCGAAAGACGGGGTGAAAATGATCATTGGCCTGATGCCGGTATTTGCACTGGCTGCTTTTTTTGAAGGATTGATCACCCGTTTGTATAATGATCTTTCTGTGCTTACTACCCTGGTGGTTTCACTGTCTGTTATTTTTGTGATCTGGTATTTCGTTATCTATCCCATCCGGCTTGGCCGCAGGATGAAGGTTCAATTAAACGAGGAGGAAGTATAAGTGTCGTTGTTCCCATCACTATATAAGCGGGTTGTTGTAACAAAACTGTTTTTGTTACTCTTCTGTTTTTTATTGGTTACCCGGGATATACAGGCACAGGAAGAAATGATAGATACAGTGGTTGCAGCCGATGAGTATAATGATGATTATACGGAACCCCCGGCTGAAGAAAAATCCGGGTATTTCCTGCATCGCTGGATGGAAGGATATGGTATGGATTCTTTATTGTTGCGGCAGTTGCCGGACAGTGTGATCCAGGCATTGAAAAAAGATAAGGACTTCTGGTATGCTGATTCCGTTTTTAAAAACCAGCAACGGCAGGGAACTATGTATGCGCCACAGCAAAACGACAGTGGCAGGAACAGGAGAATTGAATACCGGCGGGAAAGCGATGATAAAGAAAAAACAGGCAATCCCTTTCTGCAGACTTTGTTATGGATCGTTATCATCGGTGGCTTTGTTGCCTTTCTTATTATTTTCCTGTCCAACAGTAATGTCAGCCTGTTTCGTAAAAAAGACAGGCGGATTGATGACGACTCCGCCGTGGAGGAGACCGAAGATATTTTTGCGATCAATTACCAGAAAGAGATTGATAAGGCGGCGGCCGCAGGTAATTACCGGGTAGCTATCCGGCTGATGTTTTTACGGACATTGAAGAATATGGCCGAACGGAATATTATCCGTTACCAACCCGACCGCACCAATCTTGATTACCTGATGCAATTGAGTTCAACCACTTATTATAATGACTTTTTCAGGATCACCCGGCATTATGAATACAGCTGGTACGGACATTTTGAAGTGAACCAGGAAAGCTATCAACTGATCAAAAAGGAATTTGAAAATTTTGACCCCTTAGTGAAATCATAAATTGAAGAAACAAGTTTTATATATCGTTTTGTTTCTTGTAGCCCTTGCTGTGGCGGTGATGCTGCTGACAGGTAAGGGGGAAGAGCGAAAGCGAATACCTGACCAGCGGGTTACCCTTAATAAAAAGGATAAGAATCCTTACGGGGCTTATATAGCGTACGAAGGGCTCAAACATCTTTTTCGGGAAGCTTCCATTAGTACCAGTAAAAAAGAGCCCGGCGACTGGGATTCGTTGTCCAATTATGGAAATAAACAAGCATTGCTGATCATTTCTCCCCGCTTTTATGCCTCTGAATACGAGATGAAAAAATTGATCCGTTTTGCAGAGAATGGTAATGATGTATTCATCAGTGCCCGGTTTCTTTCTTCAGATGCACAGGAGATTATCGGTGCCACCAGCAGTGAGATCAATATTTCCCTGCAAACGGATAATAACGGGAATAATATAGCTGATAAACCATCATTTAGACTCCTGCAACCTCCCTTTGCAGAGCCAAGAAATTTCAGTTATAAAGGGCTGCATTTTAATTCCTGGTTTTATGATATGGATACCACAATGGCCGATAAGCTGGGTACGGATGAAATGAAACGCACCAATTTTATTCACCTGAAAACAGGACAGGGTAATTTATATTTTCACCTGGCACCACTCACATTCAGTAATTACTTCCTCCTGCATGGCGACAATTTCGCTTATTATGAAAATGTACTTTCCGTCATTGCGCCGGATACCAAGAAACTGGTCTGGGATGAATATTTTATTGATAAGAAAGGTTTTTATTCTGATAATGATGAGGAGGATAATGAGGGCTCTCATTCGCTGAGTGAATTATTTAAATACAAACAAACCAAGTGGGCCCTGCTGATTGCCATCTTTACGTTGCTGCTGTATGTATTGCTGGAAATGAGAAGAAGACAGCGGTTCATCCCGGTTATAACCAAACCCCGGAACGATTCGCTTGATTTTGTGAAAACAATTGGGCGTTTATATTATGACCGGGGCGATCATCATAATCTTTGCCATAAGATGGCGGCTTATTTCCTGGAGCATGTACGGAATAAGTATAAGTTGCCGACCAGTAATCTTGATGATGAATTTATTACAAAACTCCAGTTTAAAACGGGGTGTGATGAAGCAGAAGTCAGGAGTATTGTTACATTTATCAACCAGTTAAACAGTACATCATCGGTCACTTCAAGACAGGTTACCGATTTTCATAAACAACTTGAGTCATTTTATCAAAAAGCCTAGCCCCCCAACCTCCCCCAGAAAGGGGAGGCTATGACGAAACAAACTTTAAAACTAAAAGAAGAAAATAACATATGGAAGAACCAATTTTTCAGCAACGAACCGATATGACTGCATTGAATCATGCGGTATTATCCATCCGCAGCGAGATCAAAAAGATCATCGTTGGCCAGGATGAAATGGTGAAATTGATCATTGCTGCTTTGCTGGCCGACGGGCATGTGCTGATCGAAGGGGTGCCGGGCGTTGCCAAAACACTTACTGCCAAATTGGTGGCCCGCAGTGTGGATGCAGGATTTTCAAGAGTACAGTTTACGCCTGACCTGATGCCTTCTGATGTATTGGGTACTCCCGTATTCAATCCCAGGGAAGCAACCTTTGAGTTCAAGAAAGGCCCGGTGTTCAGCAATATTGTTTTAGTGGATGAGATCAACAGGGCTCCGGCGAAAACACAATCCGCCTTGCTGGAGATCATGGAAGAACGACAGGCATCAGTGGACGGGAAAACATATCCAATGGCTTCGCCTTTTATGGTACTGGCCACGCAAAACCCGGTGGAGCAGGAAGGAACCTATCGTTTACCGGAAGCACAGCTGGATCGTTTCTTATTTAAAATTGTGGTGCCGTATCCTTCAGAAGCAGAAGAGCTGAGTATCCTCACCCAGTTTCATAATATGGGGAATGCTTCGGTGCAGGACCTGGTGCATCCTGTATTAGGTGCCCAGCAGATCAACCAGCTCAAACAACAGATCAAAACACTGGTGATCGAAGAAAAATTGTTGCAGTTCATTGCCAAATTAATTCACCAGACAAGAAATCATAAATCCATTTACCTGGGGGCTTCACCAAGGGCATCGCTGGCGGTGATGAATGCATCAAAAGCTATTGCTGCTATGAACGGAAGAGATTTTGTGACACCGGAAGATATCCGTGAAGTGCTGATTCCGGTCTTGCGTCATCGTATCATTCTTGCACCGGATAAGGAAATGGAAGGGGTAACAGAAGCGGAAGTGATCAAACAGATTGTGCAGGCGATGGATGTGCCGAGGTAGGAGGAAGCAGGATGTCTGAAATCTGATGTCAGAATTTTGAGGAGGCTACTATTTTTTATATAAACCTTATGTTATGATTAAAACAGTTTTTGACCTGGAGGTTTTTAAAATTTCCTATCAGCTGGCGATGGATATTTTTAGTTGTACAAGGAGTTTTCCTAAGGAGGAGAGATATTCTCTGACCGACCAAATAGTACGTTCTTACCGTTCTGTTGCAGCTAATATTGCTGAAGGATGGGGGAAGAGAATCTACGAGAACGAATTTAAACGACACTTGATTTATGGCATGGGTTCATTGGAAGAAACAAAAGTATGGCTGCTGTTTGCCAGGGATTGCTTGTATCTGGAATTGAATTCTTTTGAAGCACTAAATAAGAAGTATGACGAGCTCGGTGCAAGGATCTATAAGTTGTACGAAAACTGGAAAACACTATAAATTATAATGACTGTTCTGGTCAGA
>JAEUVP010000291.1 GCA_016786805.1 Chitinophagaceae bacterium
CCTCCATTATATGTTCCGATAACCGGTTTTTTAACTCCTCCATCCGGCCCCGTTAGTTGTGAACTCGGTGCGGTAGTGTTTGATGGCGACAGGGTATCAACAGATGAATACTCTTTTAAACAGAATTCAAACCCCTTAGTAGGTGTTTATACAAGCCTGACTCCGAATGCCACTGCTAACCTGAATGATATGTGGAACAGTACGATCAGTTATAAAGGGGCAGTGGTAACCACCAGGAACCCGGCGCATCAGAATACACTGGGTTATGATGCAGATATTTTAGTGGTGCCCAATGCGCTGAATGCAGTTCTTGGCAACAGCCAGAATTCTGCCAGTATTAGATTTAGTTCTCCCTCAGAAAACTATATGCTGCAGGTGGCTACTACTTCTATATCCCAGTATACTCCGTCATTCAATCTTTCTAAGACGTCAACCGATATTAACGGCGGATCCCTGCTGCCAGGTGAACAACTCCGTTATGATATTACCTACCAGAACGGGGGAAATGATATCAGCACAGGAACTATTATTTATGATAACATACCAACTGGTACAAGCTATAAGGCGAATAGTCTACAAATAGGAGGGATAGCAAAAACTGATGCAACAGGAGATGATGAGGCAGAGTACGATTTTGCGAATAATCGTGTTGTTTTCAGAATTGGAACTGGTGCAAACGGCACAACAGGTGGTGAAGTAAGCCCTGCCGCTTCCGGCACAGTAAGATTTGAAGTATATGTGGCTAACTCCTGTGATGTATTTGCCTGTAATAATACAATTAGTAACAGGGCATGGATCAGCTATGCCGGGAAATTATCACTGATAAACCTGGCCGACTCAAGTGGGGTAATGACAGCAGGATGTAATGTGCCCGGCCCCGTTACGAATACAGTGGCAGGAACTTGTTCTCCTTTAATTGATACCATACTTGTCAATAACTGCCCTTCAGTAACAGTCCTGTTACCGGTGATCAGATACGCCGGCTACAGGTTCTATACAGCCATGCCTTTTACAGCGGCTAATGAATATAATCCTGCTGTACCTGTTTCTTTAACCCGTCATTTTTATGCGTTTTATGACGGGCCTGGCTCCTGTGATGATACACTGGATATAAATGTATTTATTATAGCCTGCCCGGATATTGATGATGATGATGATGGCATTCCCGACTATGTAGAATTAGATAACCCGGTAGCTTTACAGGATGCAGATACAGATGGTATTCCTAACTGGAATGATAATAATTACCCTGGTTATATAGATAACAATGCAGATGGTTTCAATGACAATTTTGATCCCGGGGCGGATTCAGATGCAGACGGCATACCGAATTTTTATGATACAAATTTCCCGGGTTGGGTGGATAGTAACAGTGATGGCGTAAATGATACTATGGACAAAGACCTGGATGGTATTCCTAATAATCTTGACCTGGATAGCGATAACGATGGTATCCCGGATGTAGTGGAGAGTTTTGGCGTCGATGCCAACGGCGATGGGAGAATTGACAATTATACAGAAACGGATAATGATGGATTATCCCAAAATGTAGATGCCAATAATACCGGGGTTGCTGGTTCAGGAGTGGCACTGGGTGCTCTTGATACAGATGGAGATAGTATTGGTAATTATCTTGACCTGGATAGTGATAATGACGGTATCCCGGATGTGGCTGAAGTATATGGTAGCGACACGGGTAATAATGGAAGAATTGACAATTATACAGATTCGGATGGCGATGGGTATACTGATACGGTGGATGGAGATGTTGGCAATGATGGCACAGCAGAAAATGCAGGTTCTTCCTTACTTCGGACAAGTAATGATGGTAATAATGATGGCAGGGCTGACTCGTTTCCCTATAAGAATATCGATAGGGACAGTAAGCCTAATCCTTATGATCTTGATAGTGATGGCGATGGCTTAACAGATGTAAGAGAAGCGCAGTTTGCAGATGCAGATTTTAACGGTCGTATTGATGGTGTTTTGAATAGTGATGGATGGAATAGCGGTATAGCATCCTCCGGTTCTTTATCACTTCCGAATACAGATGGCACAGGAAGGTATAACCTGTATGATATTGATGCAGATGATGATGGTATTCCTGATAATGTGGAAGGTATGTCAACACCAGGATATTTATTACCGGCAGGCCTTGATAGTGATAATGATGGTATTGATAATACCTATGATAATTTTGCCAGTTTTGGTGGTAACGGAGTAGCCCCTTATGATAATGATGGAGATACTGTACCTGACTATCTCGACCTGGATACAGATAATGATGGAGTACCTGATATAATAGAGGGAAATGATTTTAATTTTAATGGATTTCCTGATGACAATGTATCCCTGACGGGTATGGATACAGATGATGACGGGTTGGATGACCGGTTTGATAACAATAATTTGAATGCTGAAGCAACATCCGCCTATATGGGTAATGGTGGTACCACTTCTGGTGATCCTACTCCCGGTTCGGTTACTACGGTGCAGCATACAGCCATCGCATCGGGTCTTGGCTGTCCTGTAGAAAGAGACTGGAGATGTATCTGGTATATCCTGAGTTGTGATATCATCAGCTTTAAGGCCGTCTTACAAGATCAGCAGGTAGTAATGGATTGGGAAACCCTTTGCAGGCAATCAGTTGATCACTTTGTGATCGAAAGAAGTACTGATGGTTCCTCTTTCAATGATGTTATAAGGATATTGGGAAGGCCTGTAATCAACGAAACCGAATTGTATACTGCGAATGATAATATTCCGCTAATTCATACAGATAAGATCTATTACCGGCTACGAACAATACTAACAAGCGGGAAAGTAAGTAAAAGCAGTATCATCGTTATTCAGCCAGGCAAGAGTAGTATTATATCTATGCAAATAGCTCCTAACCTGGTCAAAGATCGTGTGCAGCTATTCATCAGCAGCAATCAATCCTGTACAACTGGCATAACTATTTATGATGCCAGTTGTAAGATAATTTATCAGCAAAGAGATAAGATATTACCCGGCAGCACAACGATTCAGTTAAGCCTGCCATTGGATATTTCTAATGGTGTATATTATCTTTCTTTGGATTGTGGTGGAAAACTGCTAACCAGTAAATTCGTTGTATTTAAGTAAGCGTAATATTTTTGGTATCAGGTAGTACACTGCTCAATGACCGAGAATAGCTTATCCCTGTAATTATCACTTACCGGCAAGGTTTGATTTCCAATCGTAACAGATTTCCTGGAGACCGTATGTATTTTCCGGATAGGAACTATATACGAACGGTGTATCCGGGAGAATTCTGTTTCGTCAAAAAGATCCTCAAAGTATTTCAGGTTATGAAGAATAAGTAAAGGGCTCGTAGCAGTTTTGAGATACACTTTTGTATAGTCTTTGTAACCTTCAAGGTAAAGGATATCGTCGTAGAAAAGTTTATGGAGTTTATGGGAGACATTGATGAAAAAGTAATCTCTTTTTACCACGCCTTTATTGTTCTTCAGTTCGGTGTATTCCTTTACCCGGTTACAGGCAGCAATGAATTTTTCAAACGATACTGGTTTAAGTAAATAATCGATCGCTTTGAGTTCAAACCCATCAATTGCAAACTCACTGTAGGCAGTTGTAAAAATAACTTCCGGTTTATGTGCCAGGGAGCGAAAGAAATCAATACCCGAGATATCCGGCATTTTAATATCAAGGAACAGGAGATCGACCTGTTGAGATTCCAGCAAGGGCAAAGCCTGCAGGGGTTCTTCAAATCGTCCGGCAAGTTTTAAGTACGGCGTTTTGCGCACATGATCTTCCAGTAGCTGCAAAGCCAGCGGTTCATCATCGATGAGTAAGCAGTTAATCACTGTTTAAATTGATTTTGAGATTAACGATATGCAAATGATCGTTGTGGACGATATCGAGCCAATATTTACCAGGATACAATAAATCGAGTCTTCGTATAACATTCTTTAGTCCTAATCCACCGTTGGCAAAGCTATTTGTTTCCGTTACCGGATTACTGACCAGCAGTGTTAATGTTTTTTCAAAAATCTGCAGCTGTATTTTAACAACAGAAGGGTTAGTGTAGCTGATGCCGTGTTTAAAAGCATTTTCTACAAAAGTGATGAGAAGCAAAGGGGCAATCTGGTGAGCGGTTGCTTCACCCGTTACCTCATATTCAATTTTTACTTTCTGCGAAAGCCTTAGTTTTTGCAGATCAACATAGTTACTGAGATACTGAATATCTTTGGAAAGAGCTACTTTGTCCTCACCTGATTCATATAGCACATATCTTAGCAGGTCGGATAATTTCAGTATGGAATGTTCCGTATGTTCTGATTTGGCATGTGCCTGCGAATAAATTCCATTAAGTGTGTTAAACAGGAAATGCGGGTTGATCTGAGATTTCAGAAAATTTACTTCTGCATTCAGGTTCGCATTTTCCAATATTTTTTTCTCATTCTGACTTTTGACAAATGAGTGAGCCAGCCGTATGAATCCTCCCATCAATAACAATAAAGCAAACGAGCTGATCGTGTTATTAAGGCTCATGGCCCAGATACCTTTGGGTACACCAAACAAACCGGGTTCCCGCATGGGAAATCCAGGCATTGCCCTGGCAATGCTATCATTTAGGGGAATGCCCGCAGCGTATGGCCGGGAAGTGTAGATTGAATCCGTGCTGATCATTACATCGTTGATCAACACCACTCTTCCATCACGGGTAACGGAGGTAATTGAATTTTGTTTTTCAGCCGGAGGTAAGGGCGCCTGGAAGAATTGAATAGGCCCGCCCGGTCTGTCAAAATAGCTAAACCTGACCGCCAGGTGCTGGGAGAAATACAGTAGAAATGCAAGAATTACCAGCCCGCTATAACTGAAATATTTTTTCTTTTCAAAAAAGGAGGGAATTAGCCAGTAGTAATGCAGGTAAAATAGGACGATCAATACCAGTTTGTCAAGAACTTCACGGGTTATGAACCGGTTGTCATTTACTCTAACGGGATACAGCATTACCGGCAGAAAGAAAAAAAAGCACCAGCCGGTAATATGTATAAGGATGATCAGCAGGATATGTATCCAACTGCTGGCTTTTTTAAAGCCAAACAATGTAAACAGGAAGCTGCTAATACTTTCCCTGCTCTCCATTTGCTGTGTCATTCATATTGAATAATTTTTGAAGCTCAAAAGTAGTTACCACCGGCGGCTTCCCTCTTTTCATTTTGTTAATTATCAGTGAAGCTGTTTTTTCAGCTTCTTCTTGACAGGGAAAGCCCTTGTTGCCACTGATAACAGGGATAGATTCCTGGTGAATGAATAACTTACCATCCACCAGGATATCGTATCCCCAACCACTGACAGCCTTAAAAACCCTGCTGTCAAACCTGTGTTGCTTTTTCTCTTTCGTAAAGTGAAGAAGAATTAAAATGGACAGGATTGCCGATACACTAAGTATGACTATATGCTGATATTTAGTGTTCATTAATTGTCATCATCATTTTGTTCTGCAGAAGGATCAAATTCATACATATTATCAAATGATAATGAACCGCTGCGCCCGGTCAGCAGGAAGCCACGGTTACTTAATGTAAATGCAGCAGCACCTACCCTTGCCGATCCTTCAAAAGCGGTTTTCTGTGTCCACAGGTCGGAGGAAGGATCGTACTGCCAGGTGGTGGAAATATAAGAACTGTTTTCCCCGGAGGTAATAAAGGCATAGTTGCCCATTACAAATGCCACCCCATTACTGCGCTGAATAGTATAGTCGTCGTCGTAGTCATCATCACTGACATTGGATATTTTTCTTTTCTCCGTCCAGGTATCAGCTGCTGCATCATATGCCCACAGATCATTGATGGAAGCACCATTGTTATTACCAGAGCAGATATAGGCTTTATCATTTATCACAAAACTCATGGCAGCAGACCGCTTACTGCCTCCTAGACTTGCTTTTTGTACCCATGTGTCAGTCCCCGGATCATATTGATAAAGATCCTTGAGATAGTTGCCATCAAACCCACAAGAAATATAGCCTTTGCTACCGGCAGTAAAGCTCACAGCATCATAGCGGCCACTACCCGCAAAATCTGCTTTTTGTGTCCATCTGTTGGTGGAAGGATCGTATTCCCAAAAATCATTCAGTTTGCTTACACCATCATAGCCGGTACCTACATACCCTTTTGCATTAATAGCAAAGCCAATAGCTGAATTCCGGGCTACACCTGGGAGATCTGCTTTTTGTGACCAGTATTGCCGGGCAAGGCTAAATTCCCAGCAATCTTTGAAACGGTCACGATCAGTAGTACCGGTGGTAAGGTATACATAATCACCAATCGTAAATGTCACAGCTTCGCTTCGGGCATTGCCATCGAAGTCAGAACTTTTTTTCCAGTTCCCGATCAGGTCGTCATCACTATCGCTTGAAGAATCACAACCCTGGGAAATAATGGTTGAAGAAAGAACCATGATACTACCCAAGAGGTACGAGTATTTTTTTTGCATAACTGATTTTTGATAAAAGTAGCAGCAGCTGTATCAAACAGTATCCTAAAATAGACCAGCACCTATACTGAACCGATGAACGATGTGCTGAAATCTATTTAATAAAAAAGCAGCTTAACAGGGAAAACTATACCGGTTTTTAAGCTCATCCATGCAGAAGCTGGATTGGCCGATTTTAAAGACCGGTTAATATACTATAACAATTTAGCGGCCATAACCGGGAATAAATTGCGCCGGCTTATCAATATATTCTATATGCTGTCAATTCAACTCCGGAAAGTAGTACTGGTATTCCCTGTTTTTTTATTGCTTGTTCTGTCCTGTACCAAAAAAGAGATTGAGTTTGGGGAAGAGCCGGAGAATAGCTACACAAAACTTATTTATATTGATACTGTCGGGGTGCAGCTTTCCACCCTGGTAACTGATTCTTTTGCTACTAATGGTGTTACTTCTTTATTGTTAGGAAAATACAAAGACCCTTATCTTGGTATCATCAGCACCAGCCCCTTTTTTCAACTAAACCCGGTATCTGGGTCTGTTGATATTCCTTCCACAGCAGTTTTTGATTCATTGGTCTTTATCATACGGCTCAATAAATATTATTACGGAGATACCAGCCGTGTACAAACTATTACCGTGCATGAGTTGGCTCAGTCAATCAGTTATTCCTATAACGATAAATTATACAACAGCAGCTCCGTGGCAAGAAAGCCGGTACCTCTAGGTAGCCGGACGCTGAAAATCAGCCCGGCTACTACTGATTCTGTTGTTATACGGTTGAATGATGTGAAAGGAACAGAATTATTTGAAAAACTGAGACAGCGTTCCTCTGATGTAACCAATACAGATGAGTTTCTCAATTATTTCAAAGGAATAAATCTTTCTGTAGGTGATAACGATACCACAGCGGTATATGGCCTGAGCGGATCTGTATCCATGCTGATGCGGGTTGTATATCATCATACCACACCGGCAATTGAGAAGAAGTATGTTGACTTTACAATGAACCCTAACAGCTATACATTTAACCAGGTATTGGCTGACAGAACGGGCACAACCCTTCCTTCTTCGGGGTCCCGGTTGCAGGAAATCAGTTCCACTCAAACAGGAAATGTAGCTTTCACGCAATATGGCACAGGGCTTTTGTTGAAAATGACTTTTCCCTCCCTGCG
>JAEUVP010000335.1 GCA_016786805.1 Chitinophagaceae bacterium
CAAAAAAAATATGGGTGATCTCTGTCATGTACAAACCTGTGATGTAAGTGATCTTGCCTCCATTCCTCAATTTGTTCATAAAGTCATTGAGCAATTCGGTCAAATAGATATACTGGTGAATAATGCAGGCATCAACCAGAAAAAAGAATTCACCGAAGTAACCGATGAAGAGTTTAACAGGATCATCACCACTAATCTCAGTGCCGTATTTTCTATGAGCCGCGAAGTGGTGAAACATATGCTGACAAGAAATACAGGCTGTATTATCAACATAAGCTCCATGGCAGCACAATATGGGCTACCAAAAGTAATTGCTTACAGTGCCAGCAAAACAGCGATTGACGGACTAACGAGAGCTATGGCTGTTGAATTATCTCCTAAAGGTATTCGTGTAAATGCCATTGCGCCGGGATTCATTTATTCAGAAATGACCGCCAAAGCACTTGACAGTGACCCGGAAAGAAAAGCAAAAGTATTCAGCCGTACACCAATGGGTATCATGGGTCAGCCTGGCGACATCGGTGATGCTGCTTATTTCCTGGCCAGCGATGCTGCCAAATATATAACCGGCGTTATACTGCCCGTGGATGGAGGAAACAGTATTGGCTTTTAAAAGACTAGCATGAAAAAATCACTAACGATCCTCTCTTGCCTGTTCCAGTTTGTTATTTCAAACAGCCAATCGATTGTTGAAACAAAGGCATCGGGGAATTCTTTTTTGCTTGGCAACACAATCATATGTGTAACTCCTGAAGATCATGACCTTGTTCAATTAGCAGCAGCCTTTTTACAAAAAGATATTGAAGCCGTAACCGGGAAATCTCCGGCCTTATCAGCAACGATACCCTCAAATGCAACTACCGTTATCATTATTGGCTCGTTGGAAAAATCGGCACTCATCCAATCACTCGTCAGGAGTAATAAACTTAAATCTTCGTTTATAAAAAATAAATGGGAAGCTTATACGATACAAACGATCAGCAACCCGTTTAAAGGGATTTCAAATGCTATTGTTATTGCCGGCAGCGACAGAAGAGGAACTGCTTATGGTGTTTTTGAATTATCGAAACAAATGGGTGTATCACCCTGGTATTGGTGGGCCGACGTGCCGGTGAAAAAAAATGAAGCTGTTTATATAAAGAAAAACACTGTCGTCAGCGATTTGCCTAAAGTAAAATACCGGGGCATTTTTATCAATGATGAAGCTCCTGCCCTTTCCAACTGGAGCAGGGAGAAATTTGGCGGCTTCAATCACAAATTCTACGAAAAGGTTTTTGAACTCATCCTGCGGCTGAAAGGCAACTATATCTGGCCTGCAATGTGGGGGAATGCATTCTATTACGATGACTCGTTAAATATCAAATCGGCCGATGAGTATGGAATTGTCATCGGCACATCCCACCACGAACCATTAATGCGGGCACACGAAGAATGGAAATACTATGGGAAGGGGCGCAAATGGAATTATGACAGTACAGAAGCCGGCTTAAAAGAATTCTGGAAAGGTGGAATGGAAAGAGCCTGGAATGAAAAAATTGTA
>JAEUVP010000349.1 GCA_016786805.1 Chitinophagaceae bacterium
GCCTGATCATGATCGCACAGATCAATACCGTATCCGTGTATATGCTATGGATCTGTTTATACCTGTTTGGTTTTTTTAGTTTTCTCAACGGTGTTTCCGTTAACACCACCATCAACCGGCTGGAAAAAGAATATAACAGGAAACTGATGAGCACCAGCCATGCTTTATACAGTATTGGTGGTGGTGTCAGTGCCGGCTTAGCTATTGCATTTTTTGGCATGGGCATCCCTTCCGGCTGGCAGATCGTCATCGTTGCAGTCGTTATCTGTTGCATTTTAGTACTCAGCCGTCATCATTTATTAGCCCATAAGGAGATCATTCATACCAGTTCTGGCTTACGGCTTCCTTCACTAAGCATTCTCAGCATCTCCTTCATCTGTATGGTGATCTTTATGGCAGAAGGTTGTGTGGCTGACTGGAGCGGTATTTATTTAAAAGAAACCATGCATGCGCCGCCTGAATTAGTAAGTCTCGGATATGCCGGTTTTGCCATTGCCATGACCATCGGAAGGTTGAATGGAGATGACCTTATCAGCAAAGCCGGAAGTAAAAAAGTTGTGATTGCCGGAAGTCTACTGGCAGCTGCAGGATTTTCATTAGTGGTGTTTGCCCCGATAGTCATTATGGCCATCATCGGCTATGTATTGATTGGCTTCGGCTGTTCTTGCATTGTGCCTGTTTTATTCAGTGCTTCAGGCAATATACCGGGTGTAAGCCCGGTGGAGGGATATGCCATGGTGACCACCGGTGGCCTGATTGGTTTTTTAACAGGGCCTTCCGTTATTGGTTTTATTTCTGAAAAAGCTACACTGGCAACAGGGTTATCTTTATTAATTTTATTAGCTGTCGCCGCCGCCGTTATAGGATGGAAAAATAAATTCCTGGGACAATCAACAACATTGAATACTGAATTGGAATATGATGAGCAAATCTATTGATACGATCATTTTTGACCTGGGTGGTGTCCTGATCGACTGGAACCCCATGTATGTCTACCGTAACTATTTTGATTCTGAAGAAAAGCGCAACTACTTTTTTGAGCACATTTGTACCAGCGACTGGAATGAAGAACAGGATGCAGGCCGCTCCATCGTGGAAGCCACGCAATTGCTGGTAGAGCAATTCCCGGATTGGGAGCAATCCATCCGTGATTACTATGGCCGGTGGACAGAAATGCTGCATGGGCCTATTCATGAAACAGTAGAAATATTCAGGCAGCTAAAAGCATCCGGGAAATATAAAATCTATGCATTGACCAACTGGCAGGCTGATCTTTTCAATATTGCGCTGGTTCGTTATAACTTCCTGCACTGGTTTGATGGCCGGGTGGTGAGTGGTGAAGAAAAGATAAGAAAACCATTCCCGGAATTTTACCAGCGTTTATTGCATCGTTATAATGTAGACCCGGCGACAGCTTTATTTGTTGATGATAACCTGAGAAATGTAAAAGCCGCAGAGCAGCTGGGGATACGCAGTATTCATTTTTTAAATCCAGGGCAGTTCCTTGAACAATTGAAAAAAAATCATTTAATTGAGGACTAAATAAGCAGTTCCTGAATTATGGAAGAAAATGTACAAACTCCCGGGCAGCCAGGGCTGTTCGAAGATTATGAACAGTTTACCGACGCCTCGCAAGGAAGCCGTTTTTTTAATTTCCTGATCGATAACCTATTCATGAATTATATACTTTCCCAGGCTACTGGTTATTTAGTGGGTTACTTGCTGGGAGTTTTAGCACCCGAGTATATGCTGTCAATTGCTTATGAAGGGGAGTCAAGCAGCAGCCTGTTGTTGCTTAGTTTCTGTATAGTTTATTTTAATTATATATTTTATTACACCATCTGCGAAGCGGCATTCAAAGGCTATACACTTGGCAAACTTATTACCGGCACAAGAGCTATCCGTGCAGATGGGCAGAACCTTACTTTCAGGAATGCATTACTAAGGACATTATCCCGCATTGTACCATTTGAAGTTTTTAGCGGGTTGGGTGCACCCTGCGAGCCCTGGCATGATACATGGACCAAAACAAGAGTTATTAAAGCCAGGTAAAAGATGGTTTATTCGGAGACTGATCTTAGCCATTTTCCAGCATCCGGAAGAATTCAAATCAGGTTTGAAAAACCAGGATTGAAGTATATTCATAACTAATACTTCTGTTTTATGATAATTATTGCAGCTATTATCATCTTCCTTTTATTGCTGGTTATTATTATCTATAATAAATTGATCAGCCGGAAAAATGCCGTTGATAATGCTTTTTTCTCGATGGATGTGATGCTGAAAAAAAGGTATGACCTGATCCCCCAGTTGGTAGATACGGTAAAAGGATATATGCAGCATGAAAGAGAACTACTGACCAACCTGACCGCCATGCGGCAAAAATCGATGGAATTCAAATTATCTGCCAATGACAAAGTAGTACTTGATAACCAGATCAACGATGCGTTGCAACAGATATTTATCAGGTTTGAAAATTATCCTGATCTAAAAGCCAGTGATAATTTTTTAAAATTGCAGGGAGCTATTAACGAAACAGAAGAACAACTGGCTGCTGCAAGGCGATTTTATAATGCAGCAGTTAACGATTACCACAATGCAATAGAAATGTTTCCTTCTTCCGTGATTGCCTCCTGGATGAATCTGAAACATAAAACCTATTTCAATATACCGGAGACGGATAAAGCAGTGCCTGTTATTACCATTAACTAATAAACCGCCATGGCAGTTAATAACAATTTCAAGCAGTTTTACGACAGCGAACTCCATGGCTTACTGCAGCCATTAGAAACGGAGAGACACGCTGTAAAAAAATTAGCAGTGATTACCGGCTTGTTATTTGTGGCTGCTGTTGTAGCTTTTATAATCACATCCTCTTCCCGTTCAGGCATTGCCGGTGTACTTACACTTATTTTATTCCTGGGCGGCATCATTGCCGTGGTCCGGCTTTATTACAGGAAAAAAGCATACGTTTCAAAATATAAAGAAACAATCGTTCGGAAAACGATCAACTTTATCGACCCTTCTTTCCAATATGATCCGGTCAGTCACATCAGCCGCACTGATTATGATGCCAGTGGACTCTTTATTGAGAAACCAGAACGGTTCAAGGGAGATGATTATATCGAAGGCAAAAGGGATAAAACTTTTTTCTGTTTTTCAGAACTGCATACCGAGCACAAGGTTGGCAGTGGCAAGAATTCTCATTGGGAAACCATTTTCAAGGGTTTGTTTTTCATCGGTGATTTTAATAAGCATTTCCAGGGAAGAACCTATGTTTGGAGTGAGCACAACCCGCAGTTGAACTTTTTGAACAAATTATTTTCTTCTTTTGCCTGGGACCTGGCCAAGGTGAAACTGGAAAGCAGTGAGTTTGAGAACAGGTTTATTGTGTACAGCACTGACCAGGTGGAAGCCCGGTATATCCTGACTCCCTCATTTATGGAACGATTATCAAAACTCCAGGATATGATGGGACAAAAGACAGCTTTTTCCTTCGTCAATACCAATATCTATGTGGCTGTACCTATTAAAGATGATCTGTTTGAACCTTCT
>JAEUVP010000360.1 GCA_016786805.1 Chitinophagaceae bacterium
TTCTGCTTTTTTATACCAGATCGTACCTTCCTTAATCACTTTTAATTCCTGGGCTTTGCCCCAGCTTCCACCCATGTGGACAAACATTGATTTTTCATCGAAGAGTACATTTAGAGAATCTGTATTCTTGTCTGCCATCCAAAGCCATTTCGTTTTTGAAAGCTGGCTAATTTGTTGTTCTGTAGTTGTATTGTGTTGTTGTGCGTTGCACCATTGTACGCTCATTATAAAGAGGCAAAGCCCCGAAATTAATACTTTCATATAAAGGTTGTTTACAAGTTTACGATTGGAACTATTTGTTCCTTTAGGTTGATTTAAAATGCAGCTCCTTCTTTACAGTACAAAGGTGCTGGTATTTTACCGGCTGACTAGTATACAGATTACGGATTAATCTACCAATATTGCTGATGCGGATGCCCTAAGTACTGAAAAGCTCAATAAAGCAGTAGTTTTGAAACAGGTAAAACAATACTGGTATGGATAACATGCGAAGGTTTGAAACCATCAATGATTACAATGTCTTTAATAACAATGAAACACGGCACCCGCTGGTGAGTGTGGTTGATTTATCAAAAGCAGCTCCACGGCAAGGCTCCCGGATGTATTTCGGTTTTTATACCATTTTCTTAAAAGATGTGAAATGCGGTGATTTGGTGTACGGCCGGCATACCTACGATTACCAGGAAGGCACATTGGTGTTCCTGGCACCCGGACAGGTGGCAGGTATGAACAGCAATGGAGAAACTTACCAGCCAAAAGGTTATGCATTAGTATTTCATGCTGATCTTATACATGGCACTTCCCTGGGACGTCATATCAAGGACTATAGTTTTTTTGGTTACCAGTCGAACGAGGCACTTCATTTGTCTGAAAGGGAAAGAAAAATTGTGCTGGATTGCTTTTCAAAGATTGAATATGAACTGGATCATGCCATTGACAAGCACAGTAAAAAACTCATTGCCGATAATATTGAACTGTTCCTTAACTATTGCCTTCGTTTTTATGACCGCCAGTTCATTACCCGTGATAAACCACATAAGGGAATTTTAGAACGGTTTGAAACCTTGCTGAATGAATATTACCAGGCGGATAAACCGCAAACAGAGGGCTTCCCGTCTGTAGCGTATTGTGCCAATGAATTAAATTTATCAGCAGGGTATTTTGGTGATCTTATTAAAAAGGAGACAGGAAAAACAGCACAAGAGTATATTCAATCAAAAGTGATTGACGTGGCAAAAGAAAAAATATTTGATCATGGTAAATCCATTAATCAAATTGCGTATGAATTAGGATTTAAATATCCTCAGCATTTTACCCGTTTGTTTAAGCAAAGGGTGGGGCAGTCTCCCAATGAATACAGGAGTTCAGCGAATTAATTGTACAAGGTTTCCAATACTTTTTCATATTAAACCATAACAAAAAGGCCCCCCGGCAGTCAATTCAGCTTGAACGTCTACATGCACATGAGAATGTTCAGTAAATACTGTAGCCAGGCGACCTTTTTGTTCAGCGTCAGATCCTGACATTATTCATTCTCCGGGCCGTGGCCGCTCCCTTATTCACCACTTTGCCCAGCATATTGTCTTTTACTTTCAGTTCTTTTTCCGCATTCACTTCGGCAGAACCCACCCCGTGGTTATCAATTTCCATTTTCTGCACCAGGAAACCAGCGGCTTCAATACTGCCCACACTGTTATTTTTGATCACCACATTATCGGCCTTGCCCTGCAGTTTGATATTGCCCACACTTTTGTTATCAATGTCTAAGTGCTGTGCCGAGAGCTTCAGGTCCACATTGCCCACACTCTTATTATCCAGTTCCAGTTTATCAAAGCTGAGTGTTTGCTCCGACGAAACATTCCCCACGGTCTTCAGTTCCATCGTCTTCAGTGTTTTGAAACTGATATACACTTTCATTTTCTTCTTACTGTTGATGTTCACATCTTTCTTCATACTGATCAGCAGCTTTGATCCTTCGTTCTTTACTTCAAACAATTCCTGCAGGTTGTCTTCGGCCTCAATTTTCACTCCTTCACTGCTGCCCTGGGATAACAACACACTGAAAGCCCCGCTGACCTTCAGTTCGTCAAAGGACTTTACCGCCACATCTTTGGTGATCACATTCCCGCTGCCTTCGATCCGGGTCTTTTCTTTTCCATGATCCTGCGCCTGCAGGGTAGATCCGCTGATGACAAGAGCCAGCAAAGCCGGCAAAACAAGTTTCTTCATGACTGGTTGGTTTTGTTAGTTGAACAATTAATTAGACGAAATATTTCGTAGAACGAAGGAAACGGGATTCTGTTACATTTTTTTTCAAATTCATGGTAACTGGTGCAGAGAATAGCTGAACGGCAGCCTGTTACCACCTCCTTTTTTACGGATATTTGCCCGGTCCAAACTTCTGCGATATGATCATTGACTTGGAAAAGCTGAAACCGGCTGAGAAACAATATTACCTGCAGCATGTAATTGCCCCGCGGCCGATTTGTTTTGCCTCTACTATTGATAAGGCCGGGAATGTGAACCTGAGCCCTTTTAGTTTTTTCAACCTGTTTTCCTCCAATCCGCCCATCGTGGTTTTCTCGCCTTCCCGCCGGGTCAGGGATAACAGCAGCAAGCATACACTGGAAAATGTGCTCGAAGTGCCGGAAGTCGTGATCAATATTGTGACCTATGATATGGTGCAGCAAATGTCACTGGCCAGTTGCGAGTTCCCCAGGGGAACCAATGAGTTTATCAAAGCCGGTTTCACCGAAGAACCCGCTACGCTGGTGAAGCCACCCATGGTAAAAGAAAGTAAAGTGAAGATGGAATGCCGGGTCACCGAAGTGAAACCACTGGGAACAGAAGGGGGGGCTGGTAACTTAGTGATCTGCGAAGTACTGCGGATGCATATTGCCGAGGAACTGCTGGATGAAAACAAGAAACTGGACCAGCGCAAGATCAACCATGTGGCCCGGCTGGGTGGTGACTGGTATTGCGTGGTGAATGAAGCCAATCTTTTCCAGGTGGCCAAGCCCAATACAAAACTCGGTATCGGCGTGGATGCCCTCCCGGTGCATATCCGGAACAGCACGATCCTTTCCGGGAATGACCTGGGGCAGCTGGCCAATGTGCATGACCTGCCGGTGATAGAGCCTTCGTTTGATGACCCGCACCTGAAACAGATCATCCAGTACTACAGCATCAACCCG
>JAEUVP010000364.1 GCA_016786805.1 Chitinophagaceae bacterium
GATGGCCACCAGTTTATCACCGAGCTCTATAAAAAGGGTGTAAGAAATTTTGTGATCAGCACTCCTGTTAATCATTTTCTTTTCCCGGATGCCAATTTCCTGCTGGTAAAGGATACATTGCTGGCATTACAGCAACTTGCAGCTTTTCATCGTAAACAGTTTTCTATCCCGGTAATCGGAATAACAGGCAGCAATGGCAAAACAATTGTAAAAGAATGGTTGTACCAGTTGTTGCAAGAAGATCAGCAGGTGGTTCGCAGCCCCAAGAGCTATAATTCACAGGTGGGAGTACCGCTAAGTGTATGGCAAATCAATCAACAACATACGCTGGGGATTTTTGAAGCCGGTATTTCTCAGGGCGGAGAAATGGAGCAGCTGGAAAAGATCATTCAACCCACAATCGGGATACTCACTAATATTGGAGAAGCGCATAGCGAGGGATTTACAGATAAAAAGCAAAAGCTAATAGAAAAACTGAAATTATTTTCCCATGCTGAAGTGCTGATCTGCCCCGGGGATGACGAGCTGGTATCATCTGTTTCAGCAGGAAGCAGCATACAAAAATTTACCTGGGGTTGGAAGAACACGAACACGGTCCAGGTACGATCTATAGATAAGACGATTTCATCCACCCGCATACAATTAAAATCCGAATGGGGTGAGTTTGATATCATTATTCCTTTTACAGACGATGCATCAGCAGAGAATGCAATAACCTGCTGCTGTGTGTTATTATACCTGGGTAGCAGCACAGAAACAATCTCTTCAAGAGTAAAGCACCTGCAGCCGGTAAATATGCGGCTGGAAATGAAAAAGGGAATCAATCACTGCTCGATAATTAATGATAGCTATAGTGCGGATATCAGTTCTCTTGAAATAGCCTTGAATTTTCTTGACCAGCAAAGTACTGCACATAAACGTACTGTTATACTTTCCGACCTGTTGCAAACGGCTATACCCGACCAGGAACTTTATCTTTCTGTCCTGAATAGCTTAAAAGAACACCGGGTTAACAGGCTGATTGGCATTGGTGAGAAAATTTCTAAAGCATTAGAACAGGAATTAATAAAACAGAGGGAAGGATTAACAATTGAACTATATCCGTCAACTTCGGAATACCTGCATCATTTTCGTTCTTCTGATTTCAAAGAGGAAGTGATTTTAATTAAAGGAGCCAGGGTATTTGGTTTTGAGAATATTGTGCAAGAGCTTGAGCAGAAAGTACACCAGACGGTTTTAGAGATCAACCTGAATGGTATTGTTCATAACCTGAAACAATACCAGCAGTTGCTGAAGCCATCTACGAAAGTAATGGCCATGGTAAAAGCGTTTGCTTACGGTAGTGGAGGCGCTGAGATTGCCGGCATATTGCAATATCATAAAGTTGATTACCTGGGGGTGGCCTATGCCGATGAAGGTGTGGAACTGCGAAGGGCAGGTATCAGTTTGCCCATCATGGTGATGAACCCTGAAGAAAGCAGTTTTGATGCCATTGTGGAGAATAACCTGGAACCAGAACTCTATTCATTTGAGCTGCTCAGCGCATTTGATTCCTTTTTGCAAAGGGAAGGTTTACAACAATACCCTATTCATCTTGAAATAGAAACAGGAATGAATCGGCTGGGATTTTCCGGAAACGATATGGAAAAATTGGGTGATCTGCTGAATACATCTTCTTCGTTCAAAGTGCAAACGGTATTTTCACACCTGGCAGGCAGTGAAGATACCGTGCAGGATGAATTTACCCTGGAGCAATTCCGGCAGTTTCAAATTGCAATTAAAATATTAGAAGAGAAAATCGGTTATCACTTTATCAGCCATATCAGTAATTCCGCTGCTATTCTCAGGCATCCTTTATTACAGCTGGATATGGTAAGGCTTGGTATAGGCCTATATGGAGTAGATAGTGCTGCAACCGGACGGCTTGACCTTTTCCCGGTTACAACATTAAAATCAACCGTGGCCCAGGTAAAATATCTGAAAGCTGGTGAGTCAGTAAGCTATAACAGGAAGGGGGTGGTCAGCCGTGATTCGGTGATTGCGACAATTAGAATTGGCTATGCCGATGGTTATCCGAGAAGATTGGGTAATGGTGCCGGTAAGATGCTGATCAATGGAAAATTGGCGCCGGTGATCGGAACGGTTTGTATGGATATGACCATGCTGGATGTGACCGGTATTCCGGGGGTGAAGGAAGGTGATGATGTAATTATATTCGGCAAAGAATTGCCCGTTCAGCAGGTGGCAGAATGGGCACAAACGATTCCTTACGAGATCATGACGGGTGTTTCCCAACGGGTTAAAAGGGTCTATTTTGAAGAATGATTTTTAACAACGGGAGTCAGAGCCCCATACCTGAAACCCGTATATTTGCGACTTAATAAAAACGATAGTGAAGCTCAGACATGTCATACTTATTATTGCGTTGATTATCCTTGGTGACCAGGCATTGAAGATCTGGATCAAGACACACTATGCTACCGGTGATACTAATATTACAGGTATTTCATGGTTCCGGCTTCATTTTATCGAAAATCCCGGAATGGCCTGGGGTTGGAAATTTGGTAATGAAACGGGGAAGATGATTCTTACCCTCTTCCGTTTAGGAGCAGTTGTTTTTGGAACATGGTACCTGGGCAGGCTGGTAAAACAACAATATACCAAAGGCTTCATTGTATGCGCATCACTGATCTATGCCGGTGCATTAGGCAACCTGCTCGACAGTATGTTTTATGGGATGATCTTTGATAAAGGATTGCATTATGATCCCACGATCGGTATCAATGATTATGTAGGTTATTCCGGCATTGCATCCTTTTCTTCGAATGGTTATTCTTCCTTCCTCCACGGTAGTGTGGTGGATATGTTATATTTCCCGATCATCAATTCACATTTTCCTTCCTGGGTACCTTTTGTAGGCGGTGACAGGTTTGAGTTTTTCAGCCCGATATTTAACCTGGCTGATGCCTCTATTTCTGTAGGCGTAATAACACTATTGTTGTTTCAGAAAAGATTTTTCAAACGACAGCATGAAGAGAAGCCACATCCGACAGTAGTAACAAATTCCGAGATAAGTGACCGGGCACAGGTATTATAAAAAAGAAACCGCTTCATCAATGAAGCGGTTTCTTTTTTATAAGCAGGTGATTCATCTAGTTGTTTTGTTTTAGCACAGTTTTCTGCAATATCATTCCATCCGAGCGGACTCTTAATATATACACACCTGGTGCCAGGTTGCTGGTATTATTCAGTTTTAACCTGTTAATACCCTGCGTGAGGTCAAACCTGTTTTTTCTGACCACTATTCCTGAGATATTTAATAATTCTGTTTCTGCACTGGTGATTTTTGTGGATGAAATATCAAACCGCAATTCATCGGAGAAAGGATTGACAACTGATGTGAATGAGAACGGAACAATGTTAGCTGTCAGCTGTATGGTACGGGTATACCCGGTGCGGCCGACGATATTTCTTAGTTTGATCCTGTAAAAACTGGTTATGGTAAAATCCGGATCTGAAAATGAATAGATATTCATGTCGGACTCAAAATCACCATGACTATTGATAGTCCCTATCTGGCTGAAATTGATACCATCTGTACTTTTTTCAATATCATAGAATAACTGCTCGGCTTCACGTCCTGTTGTCCAGTTTAGTAAGGCCGTATTATTTTTTGTATGCCCGGTGAAGTTGATCATTTGTATACCCAGCGGAATACCACAGTCGATAACAGTCATAGTAATAATATTTCCCTGGTCGGTAAACCGGCAATTGGCATCAGATAAATTACTGGAAGTGGTAGCCACCACCAGGCGATACATATCACCGCTATCTGTCATTTGCGTATTAGCCGGCGGCACTGTATAGCTGCTTACATATTCCCAGGCTGTTCCATTCCAGAAGGGAACCGAAGGCCCGGCTGGTGCCGTTACATCCACCCAGGTAGCTCCGCCGTCCGTGCTTCGCTGCCATTTGTAGTACGTGTAGTTATTGAAAAATGATCGAACTGTATCATACAATACCAATGGGTTGCCCCAACAAACGACTGGAGTGATAGAGGGAGAATAACTCATGTTTGGCGAACAGGTAGCAACGGATATGTCATCAAGAGCCCAGTCATTACCACCACCTCCCGGGGCGTTATTAAAAAACTTCAACGTAAAACTTGTTTGTGCCGGACCGGTAAGGAAGGTAAAGCCCTTCTTAACCCAAATCCCGGAGTAAAGAAGATTTCCGGTAGTATAGTAGTCAACACCATCCACTTCAAATGTAAGGTTTGGACACACACCTGAGGAATCAGCAGGTCCAGTGGGAATATAAGCAACGTTACCACTTGTAGCATTGACGCCATTTGAGTCAGATCCGCACATACTGCAAATATTTCTCATCCAACAGGAAATTTCGTAGTAGGTGTTCGGGCAAAGATTAGAAATGGTTTGTTGAAAAGCAGAGTCAATCCGATACGCTGCATTAATAATGAGCATATATCCGCCGTTGGCATTTGCTACTGTATCAGCTGCAGGATTTCCCAGTGTAGGGGATACGGCACCAGTATGATCGCCGATAATATCCCATACCGAGAATACCCGGTGGGTGGTTAATGGCCCGGCACCATCGGGATCGGGATCCGGTTTGGGCCAGGTATTAAGTGTTGTATAGTTTGTTCTTGTGGATGTATTGTTTGCAATGCCATAAAAATAGTCATTAGGTGTACCTGTTGTAAAAACATTATAAGTATAGCCCGGGGGTACATTTGCAGACGTTCCCCTGTTGCGTGGTCGGCCAGATCCGAACGTACCGTTTGTTTCTGTTCCTAATGCGTTACCTCCAATAGTATTAGAGCAGATACCAAAATTCCTGTAGACCCGTACAGTATTGGCTGGAAATGTAAATGTTTGAATGGGTAAAGAACCGTTTTTATAAGTCATAGATCCACTGCCAGTGAGTATATTAGCTCCATAAGCGGCTGTAACACGTACACGAAAAGAAGCAATCATGATACAGGTGCCGCCGAATCTTGGTTTATGTGTATTGGCCACCCGTCCTCTCCTGGCAGCGGTAGCAGGCAGTGCAGCAGGGGTAAATCCAAGATTGATCCGTACGTTTGCACCACTGATCCATCCCGGATCATCATTGATAGCATCTGTAAATTGTTTGTAGATCTTTCCTTCATTGGTTAATACCCGGACTGTACCCGGAATGTATACAGTACCAGCGGGAACAGCGTCAAAATAAGCACAGCTGTCATAAGTACCGGAACGAACAACAAAAGAAGCTCTGATTTCTAAAGTATCTCCGGGTTCTACGGTTCCACCATTCAAACCTTTGGTAAGATTGATATAGCTCTTGCCAAAGTCAATATTTTGCGCCTCCGCATTCATCAGACAGCAGCAGAAAACTGCTGGGAGAATATAAGAAAGGGATATTTTTTTTAATAAATGTATACTTGACTTCATAGGCTGGATTTTCAATGACACAATACTCCGACTTCTGGTATCTAAATTAGATTAGCCATTGCCCAAAAACAATAGGAGTTTTGTCATGTAATGGACCTAAATGTCCGTATGATTATTGCGGGGAAACCCCTAGTGGCTTAAAACACAAAACCCCGCCTTTCGGTCGGGGCCTTTTTGTTATAGCTCAAGGGTTTACTCATAATGATTGAACCACTCATCTCCCCCCGGTTCCACTTCTTTAAAAGCGACCATCCTTTTTACAGCTGTATTTTTTACGGGATAAGGATTCACCATGGCGAATATTCTTGTTTTGCCTGTTGTTTTTACTTTACCGGCTAATACGGACCGTAAATAAGGTGATGAGGTTGTTACTGTTGGAGGTGAGGATGCTTTGATCAGCTTTAACGGGTAGGCTGAAAAGAACGGGGTCGACTTAACACTGCTTTTCACAAGGTTGGTTTTCATATAGGGTATTAATTACAGTGTTAAGTTATAATGGCTGTCACTTAGCTGCAACTTTTACGGAAAAAAAAAGAGAAGAAACCGGGATTCTTCTCTTTTTACTTAGCATTTTTACGATATGGCTTATTTGATTTCGCCAACCATATTGGCCGGGTTTACCCATTCGTCAAATTCCTCCGGGGTAACATAACCAAGCTTGACAGCCATTTCTTTTAAAGTCGTTCCTTCCTTATGTGCTTTCTGAGCTATTTCAGCAGCTTTGTAGTAGCCGATTTTTGTATTCAGGGAAGTAACAAGCATAAGGCTGTTATCAACATGCTTCTTAATATTTGCTTCAATAGGTGCAAGACCTTCGGCACATTTATCATTAAACGATACACAACCATCACCGATCAGCCTGGCACTATGCAGGAAATTATAGATCATCACGGGTTTGAAAACATTCAGTTCAAAATGGCCATTCGCACCACCGATACTGATAGCTACATCATTTCCCATCACCTGGGCAGCGATCATGGTTAAGGCTTCACATTGTGTCGGGTTCACTTTCCCCGGCATGATAGATGAACCGGGTTCATTGTCAGGAATGAATAGTTCACCAATACCACTCCTTGGACCGGAAGAAAGCATACGAACATCATTGGCTATCTTCATTAAACTTACAGCAACTGTCTTCAGCGCACCATGTGCTTCAACAATGGCATCATGTGCTGCCAAAGCTTCAAATTTATTTTCTGCAGTCACAAAAGGAAGCCCTGTTAAGGCGGCAATATGTTTAGCAACATTTTCAGAATAACCCGGAGGTGTGTTGATACCGGTTCCCACAGCGGTGCCGCCCAGTGCCAGTTCGCTGAGATGTGCTAATGTATTTTTGATGGCTTTTAACCCATGGTCCAATTGCGAAACATAACCGCTGAATTCTTGTCCGACCGTAAGCGGCGTTGCATCCATAAAGTGAGTACGTCCGATCTTTACCACCTGCATGAACTCCTTGCTTTTGGCAGCTAAGGTATTTCTCAATTTTTCAATACCAGGAATTGTGGTTTCGATCAAAATTTTATAGGCTGCAATATGCATGGCTGTCGGGAAGGTATCATTGGACGACTGGGATTTGTTGACATCATCATTCGGATGCAGGAATTTGTCTTTATCTGTTAATGCACCTCCTTTGATCACATGACCACGGTAGGCCACCACTTCATTCACATTCATATTGCTTTGCGTACCGCTTCCTGTTTGCCAAACTACTAATGGGAACCAGGCATCTAATTTCCCCTCCAGTATCTCATCACACACTTGCCCGATCAGGTCAGCTTTTTCTTTTGGTAAAACACCTGCTTCAAGATTGGTGATGGCAGCTGCTTTCTTGAGGTAAGCAAATGCCTTAATGATCTCTTTAGGCATACGGTTAATGTCCTGGGCAATCTTAAAATTATCAATGCTGCGCTGGGTTTGTGCGCCATAAAGAGCATCGGCAGGAACCTTTACTTCTCCCATCGTGTCTTTTTCAATTCTGTATTCCATATTGCTTGATTTTAGGAGTAAAATTTTGCCGCAAAGGTAGCGGAATTGAGCTGTTCCGGTGCTGATAAAAAAGCAGCTTTACAGGCTGTTTTGCTTAACCGAAATAGTTGTAACATTGGGCCTATGACAAGGATTTTTACCCTGCTGTTATTTTTAGTTTCCCTGCATCTTGCCGGCCAGGTCAAACAACCGCTGCCGTCACGCCAGCAACTGGCCTGGCATGATATGGAGTTCTATTTCTTCATGCACTTTGGCCCCAATACATTTACCGATAAAGAATGGGGGCATGGGGATGAACCAGAGGAAATATTTAATCCATCCCAACTGGATTGCCGGCAATGGGTGAAAGTGGCGAAGGAATCCGGTGCGAAGGGAATTATCATTACAGCTAAACACCATGACGGGTTTTGCTTATGGCCCAGTAAATATTCAAACCATACGGTAAGGGAAAGTAAATGGAAGGAGGGGAAGGGTGATGTGCTGAAAGAATTATCACAGGCCTGTAAAGAACTGGGTTTGAAGTTTGGTGTCTATATTTCTCCCTGGGACCGGAATCATCCTGATTATGGAACCGAAAAATACAATGATGTTTTTGTGAACATGATGAAGGAGCTTTTTACAAACTATGGTCCCATTTGGGAATTATGGTGGGATGGTGCTAATGGGGAAGGCCCCAATGGTAAGAAACAGGTATATGACTGGAGACGGTTTGAAAATACAGTGCGCCAGCTTTCTCCGGCTACCGTGATCTTTAGTGATATTGGCCCGGATATCCGGTGGGTGGGAAATGAAAGTGGTATTGCAGGGAAAACAAACTGGAATTACCTGGATACAGCAGGCTATAAAAGAGGGTTGGGTGCACCTGCTAATGATACATTACAACAAGGAAATGTATTGGGAAAGAACTGGATACCGGCTGAATGTGATGTAAGTATCCGTCCGGGCTGGTTCTGGCATGCGAATGAAGATACACAGGTAAAATCGCCGGAGCGTTTATTTGATTTGTATCTGAAATCAGTGGGCCGGGGAGCTAATTTATTATTGAATGTGCCGCCGGATAACCGGGGATTGATTCATGAAAACGATGTGGAAGCGTTGATAGGGTTCAAGAAATTGAGAGATGAGAACTTTGGTACTAATCTTTTGAAACAGGCTAATTCCTATTGGGAGTTTTTAGACGATGATATGATGCCTGATTCATTGCAGGTGAGAGCCATTAGTTTAT
>JAEUVP010000395.1 GCA_016786805.1 Chitinophagaceae bacterium
CTGGATCAATTCAAAAGAAGTGGGTGGTGACGGGAATGATACCAATTATATTTTCCTTCGTTTTGTAGTGGATCATTTACCCGCAGGATTGGTGGGATTGCTGATCGCCATCATCTTCCTGGCTTCCTGGGGCAGTATTGCCGCTGCCATCAATTCGCTGGCTTCCTGTTCCATGGTTGATTTTCACCGCCGCTTCACAAAGAATAAAGATACCGGTGAGGATGAATACAGGCTATCAAAATTGTACACATTAGGCTGGGGCATCTTCTGCATCGTGGTGGCCATGTTTACCTATAATATCGGTAACAGCCTGATCGAAGCAGTAAATATTCTCGGTTCCTTATTCTATGGTGTGATCCTCGGCGTATTCCTGGTAGCATTCTTCATGAAACATATAAAAAGCGGTACTGTAGTTTTTTGGGCGGCTATCCTGGCGGAGTGCCTGGTATTGACTGTATTTATTCTGACAAAGCTGCAAGTTTTCAAGATGGGCTTTCTCTGGCTAAACCCCATCGGTGCTTTCGGGGTGATCTTTTTCACGATGCTGCTTAATAAAGGGTTGGCTAAAAAAGAAACCCCGCTGGTATAAGCAGCAGGGTTCACTTCAATAAAGGAGTTCAGGTTATTTTAATTCTGCAAGTAACTTTTCATTCAGTTTCACATAATCATCATTTTTGGCAGCAGCAGCCAGTTCTTTAGATTTCTCGGCGGCTTTCTTAGCATCTTCTTTTTTACCAAGTTTGGCCAAACAGTTGGCTCTCTGGTGATGGATCCAGAAAGCAGTCGGTTGTGCTTCAACTGCTTTGTCAAACCATGCCAGCGCCTGGTTCAGGTCTTTACCATTGTCCAGGTAATACATTGCTGCGTTGAAATAAGGACGGTTATCTTTATTCATCAGCTGGTCGATCTGTGCCATCACTTTGGTTTCCACATCAACCGTAATAGGTAATGCAACTGCTGTGTTCTCCCACATGATGTGCAACTCACAAGAAGTAGGCTTTACATTGGCAAACTGCATGGTAAATGATTCCATACTTTCATTCATTTTCATGGTCTTTGCATCCACTCTCACCACGTCCATGTCTTCTTTGTAAGCAGCAGGGCTGGTTACATCTAATTGTTTGCTGATGATGAGTGTCCAGCTGTTCTTGTCAGGGATGCTCAGCAGGCCATATTTGCCGGCAGGAATTTTTTTGCCGCCAATCATCACTTCTTCACCAAAGGTGAGGGTAGTGGCACTGTTGGCACCGGTACGCCATACTTTTCCAAAAGGCACCAGGTCGCCAAATACTTTACGGCCTTTCATAGCCGGACGGGAATACGATAGTTCAACTGAGGCTAACCCGAAATCCTGTTTAATGGTTTGGGTGGGGCTGGGAGCCGGCGTTCTTAATTGCGCATCGGCCGATAATAAGGTCAATACTGCTACAGCGGTGATAATGATTTTTTTCATACAAGCTTAGTTTTTGAGAAAGCAAAGGTAGGGGAACAGGTCAGAACTTCGGGTTTCTGTAAATTGTACTTAAAAGGAGATCGTGACTGTTGTTTTGCCATTCCGGGCCTTGCGTCTCCACTTGGGACCCTCTTTGATCAGCCGGATGGCTTCCTGGTCGCAGCGGGCACAGAGGGATTTGGTCACTTTAATATTGATGGGCTCCCCATATTTGTTTACTTCAAAGGAAAGTTCCACCTGGCCACCGCCGGATTGTTTTCCCTTTACATCATCCGGTATACTGAGGTTGTTGACAAGATAACTGTCATAATTATCCCAGCCATCCTCCGGCTCTGGTTCGTTTTCCAGTTTGAAATTGGGGTTGTTTGCCCTTCTTTCCGCATTGATCTTTTTGCTGGATATCGTCTGGGCGGCAACGGACTTATCTTCCTGCATCACGACCTGCGCATTGGAAACATTATTTCTTAACTGGAGATTATTATCGTTATATCCAAGACCCCTGATCTGTACATTCAATACTGTATCCGGTGAAGTAAGATTGAAATTACCTCTTGCATCCGTATAAGTGCCCACATTATCCTCCAGGTTGGTCACATTGGCAAAGGGTACAGCGTTATTGTTGGCATCTGTTACCCGGCCACGGAATATATTCGCCCGGTACTGGTTATTTAGTTGTTCTGCACTACGGTTCGCTGTTACATTGCGGTTCTGGCGGCTGGCTGTTTCATTCAATACTCCAACAAATCCTTCTTTTGCTGATGCATTTTCAGCATCCTTTCTTTTGGCAGCGGCGATTTTCGTATCGGCTTCCAATGCCTTTGCATTGTTATTGGCAGCACCATTTACAGTAACGGGTGCATTAGCCGCATTATCAGGCCTGGAAGGAGCGGAGATATTGTTATTGGATGATTTTACATCATCGTTGGCCGCAACTGCATTGGTTTCGGCAGTAACATCCTTAGCATCTTCTTTTACTGTTTCATTACTACTGAGTGATCCCGGTTGTGTTGTTACAGCATTTTTTTTATCTGTTGTTCCGGGAGCGGTGGAAATAACAGCATTACCATCAGTTACAGCTTTCATACTGTCAGGTACACCCGCAGGTTTTTTATCTTCATCTTTATTATATTTATACCGGGCTATATTGGCTTCTTCTTTCTTATTAAAAGCAAATTGGTAGACCAATAAACCGGCACCTGCCACTGCAATGATCATGGCGGCCACTCTTAACCAGGGGAATGCTCTTTTACCAGCAGTAGTATCTAACGGGATTACTTTTTTTTCTTCGGTTTTTTCTGCCAGCCTGTTTTTGAGTTCTGTAAGATCGGCACTGATATTTACCGGGGTACTATGATAACCTTCCAGCGCATCGGCCAGGAAGGGATCATCCAGGGCAGCTTTTTCCAGGTCATGTCTTTCTTTGGGGGAAAGCAATCCCTGCTGATACTTTTCAATATCAAGAGCGGTAAATGTTTTTATCGTATGCTCAGTTGCCATAAGGCGTTACAAAGTTCCACTTTTTTTCGTTTCTGCTTCCATCCCGGTTTTCTCCATGCACAGTTTCAGGTTTCTCCGGCCATTCTGTATAAAACTCCGCACCTGGTTCCATTCCTGCCCGGTTGCTTCCACAATTTCATTGTAGCATTTCCCTTCCAGGTAAAATAGCCGGATGGCCTGCTGCTGTTCCGGGGTCAGGGTGCCGAGGCAGTATTCCATCTTTTTGAAATTCTCCTCTTTTTCCAGCACACCATTCAGATGCACATTTTCCTCGCTTTGCACAAGTTCATGTTTAAACTCAACGGTTTTCATGTTTTTAGGTGTCCGCAGCTGCATCAGGCAATGGTTCTTAGCCAGTTGGTGCAGCCAGCCCCTGAAATTCTCCACCTCATGCTTTTTCAATTTTGATACCAGTTCTTCAAAGATCAGCATCACACTATCCTTGGCCGTTTCAGGTTCTTTATAATACTTAAGGCAGACCCCATAGACCAGGTCCATGTACCGCTGGTATAGTTCACCCAGTACGGCCATGTCGCCTGACTGTTTGTAGAGCGCCACCAGCTCCTTGTCGGTCAGTGTGCTGTGAGATATGTGCTTGATAAAAGCCAAGGGCTTAAAATTAATAAATAAAACCCGTAGGGCTTGTATGCAAAACCTAAAAAATACGCATCCGTCTTTTGTTGGTTGTATGTAATCCGGGAAAACGAAGCATCCCGGTTATAATGGCTAATCATTTAACAGCCGGTTAGTGATAACGGGGCTGGTTTCTACCGGCCCTTTTTACTTTTTAAAAACA
>JAEUVP010000343.1 GCA_016786805.1 Chitinophagaceae bacterium
CCTTCGTTATGACCCGCAGCAGTTGCTTTACCGGCAGCACTTAATGGAAACTTACCCACTTTCACATCATAGCCCGCATCTTTGGCTTGTTTCTCCGTATAACCAACTGAAGCGATCTCGGGATAGCAATAGGTACAACCCGGCACATTATTATAATCCAGTGCTTCGGGCTGGTGATTGTATTTCTTTTCATTGTAGCCGATGGCTTCCACACAAATGATACCTTCTTTAGAAGCAACGTGTGCCAACGCTTGCCCCGGAACACAATCGCCGATGGCGTAAATGCCGGGTACATTGGTCTGGTAATACTTGTCAACCACAATACGGCCTTTATCAGTTTTGATACCTGTTTCTTCCAAACCAATGCCTTCAATATTAGCCGCTACGCCAACCGCACTTAATAATACATCGGCTTCCAGTGTTACTTCACCACTTGCCGTTTTTACTTTTGCTTTTACGCCAGGACCAGAAGTATCCACAGAGGTTACTTCACTGCTGGTCATGATCTCAATACCGTTCTTTTTGAAATTCTTTTCCAATTCCTTAGATATCTCTTCATCTTCTACCGGCACAATGCGGGGCAGGAATTCAACAATGGTAACCTTGGTTCCCATGCTGTTGTAGAAATAGCCAAACTCAACACCAATGGCACCACTTCCCACCACGATGATCGTTTTGGGTTGTGCAGGGAGGCTCATCGCTTCACGGTAACCAATGATCTTTTTGCCATCTTGTTTCAGGGCCGGTAATTCACGGCTTCTGCCGCCAGTGGCAATGATCAGGTATTTCCCTTCAACTATTTTTTTACTTCCGTCTGCGGCGGTTACTTCCACCTGTCCCTTGGCTTTTATCTTTCCAAAGCCATTGATCACATCGATCTTGTTTTTCTTCATCAGGTACTGCACACCTTTGCTCATCTTATCAGCCACCCCACGGCTTCTTTTCACCACGGCTTCAAAATTGGCTGTTCCGGTGGCTTCAATACCATAGCTGCTGGCATGTTTGATATCTTCAAAGACCTGGGCACTTTTCAGCAGGGCCTTGGTAGGGATACAACCCCAGTTCAGGCAAATACCACCGAGACTTTCCTTTTCAATAACCGCCGTTTTAAAGCCTAATTGAGATGCACGGATGGCCGCCACATAACCACCAGGGCCGCTTCCGATTACAACTACATCGTATGCCATATTTTTTTGATTAGATTGATTGGTAAACAGAAATAATAACGAGCTGCGAAGTTATCTGAAAACAGGCAATTGGGCAAAAAGCAGGTACTGGGCTGCCAGCCGGCTTATTTGTACCGCCTGCATAAAAAAAGTTCCAACTTGGACAGGCTTTGATAATTTAGAGCCTGAATCATGCCCATGCGCCTTTTTTTAAGTTGTATCACTTTTCTGCTTTGCGGTTTATCTCTTTTGGCCCAGCCTGTAAATAACAGGCAGGTACGGGTAAAAGTTATAACCGAAAACAAGTTAGCTCTTCAGGATGCTGCAGTGGCATTGCTGAACAGCGACTCGTCTGTTGTAAGGAGTTCCGTTACGGATGCCCTGGGCCTGGCTTATTTTAGTCAATTGGGCCCCGGCAACTATTTGATCAGGGTCCGCTCACTGGGCTTCAGGGATCATCTTTCAGGTATATTGAACCTGGTAACCCAACAGGAAGTAAATGACACGATCATTTTGATACCGGATCATGTGTTATTGCAGGACGTAACAGTAACCGCTAAAAAACCATTGGTACAGTTTTTACCCGATAAAACAGTGATCAACGTAGAAGCTGGTATTACCAATGCTGGTGCAACCATAATGGATGTGTTGGAAAAATCGCCGGGTATCACTATTGGCAGGGATGGCAATATCAGTATGAAGGGGAAGCCACAGGTAATGGTATTGATTGATGGAAAACAAACACAACTGAATGGTGCCGAACTGCAGGCTTACCTGTCGGGTATGAATGCCTCACAGGTGGATGTGATAGAATTAATAGAAAATCCCGGGGCAAAGTATGATGCAGCAGGTAATGCCGGGATCATTAATATCCGGACAAAAAAGAATAAACAAAAAGGATTCAATGGTTCCCTCAGCCTGAGTCTTGGCCAGGGATTTTTTACCAAGATCAATAACAGTTTCAATATGAACTACCGGACCGGGAAGTGGAACTTTTATTTGAATTATGGCATGAGAGGAGGTAAGGAACGAATGACCATTGAGGCACTCCGGAAATATTTTAATACGAATGGGGAGGATTCCCTTTTATTAGACCAACCCAATGTGACACGGACAAAGATCAATGCACATAATCTGAAAGTTGGGGCAGATTTTTTTGCAGGTAAAAAAACCACCCTTGGCATTGCCTTTACAGGAAATTTAAATGAACGCAGGACCAGCAGCTTCAGCATTATTGACTGGATGTCCCCGTCTTATGTTATAGACTCCACCATTATTACAAGGGGCAACAGGAACAGTGACTTTAAAAGGGCGGGTATCAATTTAAACGGCCGTCATAGTTTTACGGAGAGCAGTGAACTTGCATTTGATATTGATTACATTCAATTCAATATTAAAGGCAACCAGTATTTCGAAACACAACTGCAGGCCCCGGGCAGCACAGTATTTGGTACCAAAGGAGATATACCTTCCGAGTTGAATATTTTTACAGCAAAGCTGGATTACTCCAAACGTTTCAAACAATTACTTTGGGAAGCCGGATTGAAAACGGCTGTGACAAACACAGACAACCTCGCTGAGTATTATTTTAATGATGGCGTTGCCTGGCAGGCTGACCTGAGCAGGAGTAATCACTTCCTGTATGATGAAAAAATACATTCGGCCTATAGCAGCATTGATGCGGAAACGGGTAAATGGCATTGGCAGGCCGGGTTACGGTATGAGTTTACAACCTACAAAGCGAATCAACTGGGTAACACCGTGGTGAAAGATTCGTCCTTCACAAAGAACTATGGAAGTCTTTTTCCTTCTGCCTTTGTTTCTTATTCGGCAGATAGCAATAATACATTTACCCTGCGTTTTGGAAGACGTATTGATCGTCCGCAATTCCAAAATCTTAATCCATTCATTGTAACGATCAATAAATACACTTTTGAAGGAGGTAATCCTTTTATCAGGCCGCAGTACACCTGGAACATGGAGTTGATACATACTTACAAAGGGGTATTGTCAACAGGGGTTTCTTACAGCTACCTGAAAGATTATTTCTCCCAGATATTTGTCATCGATTCCAACAGCAGCAATGTGAATAAGAATATCATCATTTATACCAGGGGAAATGTGGGGGAGTTCCACAATTTCGGTGTTTCCGCCAGCCTGCAACTCCCCATTACAAAATGGTGGAGCCTGACATCTGCGGTTGTTTATAATCATAAAATAATAGAAGGGTTTATCTGGGCACCTTTTAAAGCCACGGTGAACCAGGTGAATATCAGTTTGAATAACCAGTTCCAGTTTGGTAAAGGCTGGGCAGCCGAATTGAGCGGTTATTACCTCTCCAACAGCCAGATCGATCTGCAGGAAACGCTGACACCCCAGGGCGAAATGGGTGCGGGGATATCAAAGCAGGTACTGAAAAATAAGGGAACCATCCGGCTAATGATCAGGGATATGTTTTACACCCAGAACTATTCCGGGTACTCCACTTTCCAGAATTCGGATGAGCCTTTTGCCGTAAAATGGGATTCCCGGGTGGCCCGGATCACCTTTAGCTGGAGGTTTGGTAAGGCTATGAAACCCGTTAAACGCTCCGGTGGCGGGGCAACAGAAGAAACTGAAAGGGTAGGATCGGGGAATTAAGGCCCTGCGGCTATTTTGTCCTGAAAACCACGGATTAAGGCTTTTGGGAGTTTTTCAACAACTGGGTAAAAAAAACTCCTTTCGGATAGAATAGTTTCCCATCTTTCCCCTACCTTTGCCGTCCTAAAAATTACGAATCGTCATGGCCAGAGTATGTCAGGTTACAGGTAAAACGCCGATCGGGGGAAACAAAGTTTCTCACTCGAATATCAAAACAAAGCGTCGTTTTCTGCCCAATTTGCAGAAGAAGAAATTTTACCTGGCCGAAGAAGATAAATGGATCACCCTGAAGTTATCAACGGAAGCGATCCGCACCATCAACAAGAATGGTTTGTATAGTGTGGTGAAAGAACTGAGAGCTAAAGGAGAAAAAGTCTAACGTATTAAAGTTAAATAATCATGGCAAAGAAAGGCAACCGTGTACAAGTGATCCTGGAGTGTACTGAGCACAAAACAAGTGGTCAGCCCGGCACCAGCCGTTATATCACGGTAAAAAACAAGAAGAACAATCCTGAGAGATTGGAACTGAAAAAGTTCAACCCGATCCTGAAAAAAGTAACTGTTCATAAAGAAATCAAGTAATCATGGCAAAAGCAGCTTCCAAGAACGCTAAAGTAAAAGACCTTAAGGCCTCTGCTGAGGCAAAGAACTGGACGAAAGTGATCAAAGCCGTTCGCAGCCCTAAAACAGGTGCTTACACGTTTAAAGAGCAGATCGTTCACAAAGACAAAGTGAAAGATTTCTTAGCGCAAAAATAATTTGAGTTTGAAACGATATTCAAAAGCTATTCGTCACCACGGATGGCTTTTGTTGTTTTCATAAGTTAACAGGATTACAAGTGTGTAAGTTGAAAAGGGCTTGTCAGTTTCTAAACATATCAACAAATTGATGTAGCATGGGATTCTTCAATAAACTGTTTGGCAAAAAAGAAAAAGAGAGTCTTGACCAGGGTTTGCAAAAAACCAAGGAAGGCTTCTTTGCAAAGATCACGAAAGCTATAGCCGGTAAAAGCACGGTGGATGAAGAAGTGCTGGATAACCTGGAAGAGGCACTGGTGGGGGCGGATGTGGGCATTGAGACCACCGTAAAGATCATAGAACGGATCGAAAAACGGGTATCAAAAGACAAATACCTGAATGCGGCGGAGCTGAATAAAATGCTGCAGGAAGAAATTGAGCATATGCTGGTGGATGCACCTGAAGCTAATAGCTATGCCTTCAATTCTGATCTTCCTGCCAAACCTTATATCATTTTAGTGGTTGGTGTGAATGGAGTAGGTAAAACAACTACCATTGGTAAACTGGCGTACAATTTTAAGAAAGCGGGGAAGAATGTAATATTAGGTGCAGCAGATACTTTCCGGGCAGCGGCAGTTGACCAACTGACCATCTGGAGTGAAAGAGTGGGTGTACCTATCGTAAAACAAGATATGGGGTCAGATCCTGCTGCTGTTGCTTTTGATACAGTGCAAAGTGCTGTGGCCAAACAAAGCGATGTGGTATTGATTGATACAGCAGGACGCTTGCATAACAAAGCTCACCTGATGGAAGAGTTAAGCAAGATCAAACGGGTGATACAAAAAACAATCCCCGATGCCCCGCATGAAGTATTGCTGGTGCTGGACGGATCAACCGGGCAAAACGCACTGGAACAAGCCAAACATTTTACGGCAGCAACGGATGTTACGGCATTAGCCATTACGAAATTGGATGGTACTGCAAAAGGCGGGGTGGTATTGGCCATTGCCAACCAGTTTAAAATACCCGTTAAGTTTATAGGAGTCGGTGAAAAGATGGAAGATTTACTGGTCTTCGATAAACATGAATTTGTGGATAGCTTATTTAACCTGGAAAGAAAAGAGGCGTAATGAAAACAAAAACACTCAAAAAAGATAAAGTAAATATCATCACTCTTGGGTGCAGCAAGAATATGGTGGACAGTGAAGTGCTGAGCGGCCAACTCCTTGCTAATGATATTGACGTGGTACATGAGAATAAAAAACTGGATCACAATATCGTGGTGGTGAATACCTGTGGGTTTATTGATAAAGCCAAGGAAGAAAGTATCAACACCATTCTTGACCAGGTGGAATTGAAAAGAAAAGGTAAGCTGGATAAAGTATATGTTACGGGTTGCCTGAGCGAACGCTATAAGAATAACCTGGAAGCGGAGATACCGGAAGTGGATGCTTATTTCGGTACAATGGAGTTGCCATTGATCTTAAAGCAATTCGAAGCTGATTATAAAACAGAATTGGTAGGCGAACGTTTGCTGGCCACCCCGCAGCATTATGCCTATATGAAAATATCAGAAGGCTGTAACCGCACCTGTTCATTTTGCGCCATTCCGCTGATGCGGGGGCAGCATGTGAGCAAGCCCATCGATGAGTTGGTAAAAGAGGCGGAGGGATTGGTGAAGAAAGGGGTGAAAGAAGTCATGCTGATCGCCCAGGAGCTTACCTATTATGGATTAGATATCAATAAGAAGAGGATGTTGCCTGATCTGCTGAATCGTCTTGCGGATGTAAAGGGCCTGGAATGGATACGCCTTCATTATGCTTATCCATCCAAATTTCCTTTAGAGATACTGGATGTGATGAGGGAGAGAGAAAATATTTGTAACTACCTGGATATGCCTTTGCAGCATGCGGCGAATAATATGCTGAAAGCCATGAAAAGACAGATCACCCGGGAAGAGATGGAAGAACTGACAATAGCGATCCGCGAAAAAGTGCCGGGTATTTGCCTGCGGACTACACTTATTGCCGGTTTTCCTGGTGAAACGGAAGATGATGTGGAAGAGCTGAAGGGATTTTTACAACGCCAGCGGTTTGACCGGGTGGGTATCTTCACTTATTCGCATGAAGAGGGGACTTCAGCACATGACCTGACTGATGATGTGCCTGCTGAGGAAAAAGAACGAAGAGCCCAGGAGATCATGGAAGTGCAGCAGGAAATTTCCTTTGAACTGAACCAGGAGAAAGTTGGCAGAACCTTCAAAACACTGATCGATAAAAAAGAAGCCGGCCGGTATTTAGGACGTACTGAATTTGATTCGGTAGAAGTGGATAATGAAGTGGTGATCCACTCCGCAAAAAAACTTCCAATTGGCGAATTTGTAAATGTGAAGATCACCAAAGCCTACGACTATGACCTGGAAGGGGAAGTGGTTTTGTGACCTGATTCCACTATCTTAGTTAATAAAGAAAATCTTCATGACAGATGAGAAATACTGTTTTCTCAACCGGGATCTGAGCTGGCTTAGTTTTAACCATCGTGTTTTACTGGAAGCGGCGGATGAATCAGTGCCTCTTTACAACCGTATTTCCTTTTTATCTATTTTTTCTTCCAACCTGGATGAATTTTTCAG
>JAEUVP010000432.1 GCA_016786805.1 Chitinophagaceae bacterium
ACTTCCTGGTAACCGGTCATCCCGGTATTAAAACAGATCTCGCCGGTGGTGGTGCCGATTGCGCCGAAAGAACGGCCATGGGCCACGGTACCATCGGCCAACACTAACACAGCAGGAACAGAAGGAGTAGATTGATCAGGCATTATTTTTTTTTAATCCCCTTCGGGGGCGGGTAAAACAAATTGCGCAAATGTAGGGCAGAATCAGGGATTTGACCGAAGGAATTTTGCAGCAGTTATACACAGAAACCGAACTTAATAATTTTTCATGCGATTATCTGTCAACCTACGTAACCGTTCATTAAAATGTTAACTTCAGCGACCCTTTAAAACCAGCAATATGAAAATACTTTCCCTCGAACCCTTTGTGCCTTCCGGTAAGGATTTTGAAAAGTCAAAAGCCTTGTTTGTTGATCTGGGTTTCAATATTAGCTGGGAAGGCGGCGGCTACGCCGGTCTCGAAAAAGACGGTTGTTCCTTTATTTTACAGCACTACGAAGAGAAGGCCTTTGCCGAAAACTTTATGCTGAGTGTGAAAGTGGATGATGTGGCAGCCTTCCGCAACGAACTGCTGGAAAAAGGGCTGGCAGAGAAGTATGGTATTAAAATCGGGACGGTCACACAACAGCCCTATGGCAAAGAAGTGAATATGATCGATATCGCCGGGGTGTGCTGGCATTTCGTGGAATAACAAAGCCATCCTTACGGGGATGGCTATTGCTGTATTTAAAAGGACTGTTTACTGGTATACAAAATTCAACGCCGAAGTAGTTTCCGGTTGGCCAGGCGCACTGACCACCACGTTGGCTTTCTCGGGTAAGCCATTGGCTTTATAGGTGTAGGCATAGTTATATACTTCTTCCAAAGTAAAGTTGGCGGCAAAATGTTCTTCCTTCACCGGGTTGTTCTTGGCAGCAGGCTGCCAGAGCAGGGCCAGGAAATTACGGTGCTCATACAATGGATTGGGTTTGGTATCAAACTGTACATCCACATGTCCTGCACGGTTCAGCGTATTGGGCACACCATTGTTCATCATCACAATGGTCTTAACAGGATTGCCGGCTGCATTGTTGGTGAAATCAAATTCCAGCAGGGGCTCAAAGTCGGCACCCTGGTTCAGGTAAATGGTAACACGTTTCAGCAAACCTGCTTCCCAGGTATAATTAGTATAACTGGTCCGCACTGGTCCGTCGAATATATCGGCCCGTTTCATTACATTATTCTCATACACCGGAACGATTTTTTCTCCGGAGGTACTGTTTACTTCACTGATCCTTTTTTGTGCATCATAGCTCACGGTAAAGTCAACGATAGCACCAGCGGTATTCAGTTCACTTTTTACCGTTGCTTTCTGGATACTGCCATCAGCATTATAGGTAAAGCGGATGAACTCATCGCCATTTTTGAATTCTTTGATCTTCGTGGCGGCCGGTGGCGGCGGGTTACCGGTAGTGCTTTCTTTCTGGCAGGAGGAAAAGGCAACGAGGCCAAACAAAGCTATCGTTGCAATGCGCAGTGGGTTGAATAAGGTTTTTTGCATAACAATTTTTTTCAGGTTTTTTGATGACCCAAAACAACGATACCCAACCCTGAAAAAAAATCAGCAAGCGGATGAATTGAAGTATCTGCCTGCTGAATTGCGTTAACATTTTTTTGATGAATTACCAAAAGACGGGTTGATTACTTACCTCTTCACTTTACCTGTTCCTTTACATTGAACACATGTATTATTTGCCAGTTCCTGGGTACGTTTCATGTAACCAATGGTTGTGACCACACCGCCCATACATTGCGGGCAATAGGATTTTGTGGGTGTCGCCGTTGAACTGGTATACTGAAGCCCGGTCCTTGAACTGGTAAATGACCAGTCCGGGTTTGAGGTATTGATAAACCGGGTATCGTTGCACATCGAACATTTGGTGGAGTGAGTACCATATCCTTCACAAGTGGGACAAATCTTTTCGTTCAATGCCAGTTTGATACCGGTTTTTCTTTTAAGCTCTTCATATTTTGCAGCATCACGTTCATATTCTGCCTGCTCACGGGCCCTCCTGGCTGCAGCCTGCGCCTCTTCCAGTTTCATACTGTAATAAGTATGATAATTCATATATCTTACTTCTGTACCCGGGATGCAAAAAAACAGTTGATTGTAAGAGCCCGGCCGCATTTCTTCCGGTAAACTGATATCCCCGAAGTATATGACCCGGACAATAGTATATTGCTGACCATCCAGGCCTTCCAGCGTTACCAGCATTTCTGTATCATACTCATTTTTGTCCTGGTATTTATTGATCAACGTCCTGATCTTTGAAGGAGTGTTGAGGTTTTCCGGTTTGTATTTAAAATCACAAAGAGCAATCAATTTGCCGATCTCATGATCAGACATATCATACTTGTCTTTCAATTTCTGTAACTCTGTTTTCAGGATTGGTGGCACCCGGTAAGTAAAGTCTTTTTGGATATCATATAAATGGGCTTTTTTACTTGCCATTTTAAAACGGTCTAATGGAAAACCGGTTACTAATGAGTCTATAAAATATTTATCCCGTTGCCAGAATCCTACACTTATTTTACCATCAGCAAAAAAATAAGTACCCATTCCGTTCCGGTAGCCATCCACAAACTCCCCTTCATAAATGTCTTTATTCGAATAAAGATATTTGCCTGTCCCGGTGATCTTGTTATCCTTTACTTCACCACTATAAAAATCTTTGCCTTCCATTGAAGTCATGATGGCACTCCCATTCACTTTCCCATTTTTACACTGCCCCTTTATAGTAAATCCATTCACTGATTCCACTGTGCATATCCCATTTTCACAATCACCAGTACAGAAATATTCAAATGCTGTATAGTCTCCCCTGCTAACCGATAAAGTAAGCCGGGCATTATCTCTTTTTACGAGAAACTGGTTGTCCGTATAGTTAGCTTCCGCCAATATCGATCCGATCTGATTGGCATTTTTCCCTGGCAGTTCTATTCCATTCACCGATAACAACAGGTCATTTGCCCGCAGACCACCCGCATATGCCGGTCCGTTACCCTGCACTCTTGTCACCAATACGGAATCTTTGTTGTTGCTGCTGTAACCAAATCCAAAAACAAATTTGGTTCCTGCTTCGTTGGTAGCCGGCTTGAATACCACACCGGGTACCGGCGTTGTGGATACTTCCCGATCATCCACCAGCAGAAAAAAACCTTCCTCGTCGGCCGGAAACATTGTGGGCGGCATATGTTTGTTGTCGGATTTTTTAATATATAATAAGGCATAGGTTGTCCACTTTGAACTGCTGCCTTTACTGTTGATAAGCTGCTCACAATTGAAGGAGTAAATCTTATACATAATGAACTTCTCGCTGCGCCGGTAACTTTTCGGTTCATATTTTTTCTGGCATCTTTCAAGAACATAATCAATGTCTTCATTGCTCAGCCCGGTTGTTTTGAGCATCAGTTTTCTTTCTTCTTTGGTCAGTTCGATCATTACTTCCGGAGTCAGAGTAAAGAAATCATAGGCTGTTTTTGTAAAAAAGTATTTTGTTTTGTCCTTGGGCTCAAAGTGATAGTCATCTAAATTAAAGGACGCCAGAAAAACAAGGGGGAGGAACGAAATAAAGAACCGCATAGAAACTATTTTTTGTTAGGTGGTTTACTCCAAAAGGGCAAGCAGTAAAAGCAAGGGTAAAATAACTTACTTATTGTTTACAGGGTCCTGCCATTTACAAGGTATTTTTTATTTAAAATAGCTCCAGACTAACGACTCTCCCTACAGCGCATTGATTTTAACCAGTAACTTTTCTGCCAGTTTACTGTCAATCGGTTTTAACTCATCGTAAATACCGGTAGCATTGATCTTATCTTTCAAGAGGACATAAACCAACCCGCTGTAATACCGGCACAGGGCATTCTTACTATCAAGGTTAATCCCTTTCCTGAATGTGGCGAGGGCATCTGAATTTTTGCCGGTCATGTATTGTGCATAGCCCAACTCGGTATATGCAGCAGTTAGCTTATTATCCAGCTCCAGTGATTTGGTGAGCAGCGGAACGGCTTCGCTGTACTGGCTTTTTTCGTTATAGCACCAACCCAATCCAAACCAGGAACCGGAACTTTTGGGGTTATACTGAACGGCTTTTTTATAACTTTCAATAGCATCATCCACCCGGGCGGGACTGTAGTTCCTGCGATACACATCACCGATACCTTTATAAGCGGTTCCGTTCTCAGGATTAATCCGCAACGCATTCCGGTAAGCCGCAATAGCCGAGTCGTTCATTTTTTGCTTGTAATACGCAAAGCCAATCTCGTTGTAGGTAGATGTTTTCTCCTGGAGTTTTACTGCCTTACCGAGCCAGTACAAGGCATTGGTAAAATCCTCGGTGGCATTATAAATATACCCGAGGTTATAACAGGCTGATTCATTTTTGGCATCTTTCTCTACGCATTTCTTATATGCATCAATGGCCTCCGGATAGTTCTTCATGTTTTGATATATATCCCCTTTTTGCCGGTAGGCCAGTGCATAAGAAGGGCGGATGGTAATCGCTTTGTCCAGGCTACTCAATGCTTCGGTGTATTTACCCAGCTTTTTATAGGCATAGCCCAGCTCCTGCCAGGCTTCTGCATGAATTTTATTGATGGCTACGGCTTTTTGCAGGCGGTCAACCGCTTTATCATACTGGTCTAAATCGTTATAGCACCACCCCGCTTTGTAAAAAGCAGCATCATATTGGGCATTTAAACCGGCAGCTTTATCAAAAGCCCGGACTGCTTCTTCGTATTTCTTACCTTCGAAAAGTTGCTGGCCCTCATTATACCACTCTGTAGCGGTGGTTTGAGCAACGGCAACGGATACAAAGCAGCATGTTGCAACTAAAAACGTTATTTTCTTTATTGATGGAAGCATAGTACTACTAGTTTACATTAAAAGTAATACCCCGCTGGGGCTGTGCAATACCTTATGATGGGTATTTTAAAGAATGCAGGGGTGATTCACGAGATCACATTGAAGAAAAAAAAGAATTAAATTGGTTAAGGCAGCAACCTAATTACAAACTACTAATTCCAAATCACTAACGGCTACCTGCTTCCCTTCAAAAATTTCTCCCGGATCACATCCTGCACATTCACCCCGCTGATCTTGCTTTCGAGCCATGAGATCACATCGAGGTACACAAAGGCACGGCTCTCCAGTGGGTTGCCTTCATACTTTTTCAATTTTGTCAATAGTTTTTCAAACTCGGGTTTCAATGCATGGGCTCCCACATGGAAGGAACGACGCAGGAAGTCGAACATTTCTTCTTCCACCTTGCTCAGGTTTTCCATCCGGGCCATATAGCGGTACACAGATTTGATCAGGTATTCGAGCAGGTCAAAATTGCCGAGTTCATAATGTGCGATCAAATGCAATAAACGGGCATAGCATTGCAGGTCGGTCCGCAGGTCGCCTTTCTGGTTGATGATGCGGTTGAGGTAATCAATGGCTTTTTCATTATCGCCACTGCCGAAATACAAACTAGCAATTTTATAATAGAAGACCAGCACCCGGTGTGTATCCAAATAAGGGCCATACTCTTTCAGCATTTCCTCCAGGAAAGGAACTAATCGTAACCCCTTGGTGAAAGTGCCCTGCAAAAAATACAGGTTGATACGGGCAGTATACAAATATTGATAGGCCAGTATCCGGTTATTCTCATTCTGGGCAACGATCTTACTGCCGGCAAAGCGTTCAAACTGTTTGATGGCTTCAGCCAGTTTCTTGTGGTTGAGCAGGTCAAAGTAAGCACTCATTAAATTGTGCATGCCTTTGATATAGATCGCCGTTTCTGTTTGCAGCATACCGGGATGTTCTTCAAAC
>JAEUVP010000439.1 GCA_016786805.1 Chitinophagaceae bacterium
CCCGCCTGGTTGGTTCTTTCGTACCAGATCAGGGCATTTTCAATATTCCCTTCTCTCAGTTTGAGCCTTCCGTTAGTAACATTGAAATAAGTGTCGGTTTGCAGGTCGGTTCCTTTAAATTCAGCTCCCTGGTTCAATAAATAATTACGGATAAATGATGCGTCTGCGCAACGGGCTTTAATTTCAACGTTCAGGAAAGACATAAAAAAAGGTTTGCTGTTTTGGACAGCAAACCTAAATCTTTTTGGTGTGGCTTGTTACTCTGCAATTGCAGCATGCCTTCTCCGGGTTACGGGAGCATCGTCATCCCTCAGGTTTTCACCTTTGGTGAACCGCATGGCACTCCATACATGGTCCAGTTCCACCCTTTCAATGCTTTCATAACCTTCGCAGGTCAGGCGGTTCCAGCTGCAATCACGGTTCAGGTCGGTGACGATCTTGGAGGTAGTTTTGGGATAGGCTACCCAGAATTTGGATCCGTCCCGCAGCGAAGGCATCACATCTTTCAGAATACCATTCAGTTGGTTCTCATTAACTGCGAAAACCAGTGCAAAATCAATCTTCCGTGTTTTAAGCAGCGGGGTCATGTTTTTGGCGAATGATAACTTACTGAATTGCTTTTCGATGGAGGAGGGCAAACCCTGGATTAAAAGATTCTTTTCGTCTGCCAATTGTAACTTTTCAAAAACAGTTTGTGACATACTTAGATCTTATTTTAAAGGTTTCTGCCGGCTCAATTTGGTTCGGAGGTAACCGGCAGCGTTCTCAAAGCAGGGAGTGCAAAGGTAAGCATTAAAGCCGGGAGTTGTGTAAGAAGAACAAAGAAAAAACCCGCCAAACCTGCATTTGACGGGTTTTTAAATAATTGAAATCAAGTTTTTTAGTTCCCAACCGGCTTATAGTACTTTAATGCCTCGGGCATCAGCTTTTCAAGTTGCTCGATACGGCGACCTTCAGAGGGGTGAGTACTCATGAATTCGGGTGGCTTTTGGCCTCCACCCGCCTGTTCCATTCTTTTCCAGAGATTGATCGCTTCCTGTGGATTATAACCCGCCATAGCAGAAAATTTTAAACCCCAGTCATCAGCTTCCAGTTCATGCTTCCGGGAAAAAGGAAGCAAAACACCCAACTGGGTTCCGGCGCCATAGGCACCCAGGAAAAGATTCTGTGTTTGCTGTGGTTTATTAGCAACAGCAACCGATAAGGCTACGCCCCCCAACTGCTGGGCAAGCCCCTGGCTCATCCGCTGGTTGCCATGTTGCAATAAAGCATGCGATACTTCATGGCCCATAACAGCAGCTAATGCAGCTTCATTTTGAGTGATAGGTAAAAGACCTGTATACACCACGATCTTACCACCAGGCATACACCAGGCATTCACAGCCTTATCATCAACGAGGTTATATTCCCATTTAAATCCTGCGAGTTTATCCGTCATCCCTTTTTCTGCATAGTAAGAGTCAACAGCTTTTGTGATCCGCTGTCCTACCCTTCTTACCATTTCAGCATCCCGGTTATTACTTGTGGCCACTACTTTATTAGAAGAAAGAAACTGCTGGTACTCTGTTGTTGCCATTGTCTGCAATTCAGACTCCGGAAGCAACGTAAATTGCCCTTTACCTGTTAATGCGTTCTTTGAACAGGCAATGATCATGGCTGACAAAACAAAGAGGCTGATAATACTTCTGATCATAACAATAAATTTTAAGCTAAAAAAACAATCATTGTACCAAACCAAAACTGGTACATCAATTTCTTTCAGAAAGTTAAGATTTTTAAAGACGCAATACTTAGCGGTTGGTTGCATTATCCCGCCGGCGTTGACGGCGGCGGTCACGGTATTTCAGGATAGGAACTTTGCTTTCCACTCCTTTTAATAAACGGCCGATATTCTTCTGGTGAGTCAGCAATACCATCAATGCTACAGCGATAGCAAAGACACGGTAAATGTTATTATCAACATTGAAGATAACAAGGATGAAAACGGGGAAGGCGATACTGGCAAGAATTGAACTAAGAGAAACAAATCTTGTCAGGTACAAAACCAGCAGGAAGATACCCACGCAACTCAGGGCTGTCCATGGTGATATACCCAGTACAATACCAAATAAAGTAGCCACTCCCTTTCCACCCCTGAAATCGGCCCAGATCGGGAAGATATGACCTACCACGGCGGCAAGACCCAAACCAATCTGCAGCGTTTGCAATTGTGTTTCATTGTCAAAATAACCAGGAAGAAGCAGGCCGAGTTTTACGGCTGCTATGCCTTTCAGCATGTCGGCGATCATTACGATAGTGCCCCATTTGGGTCCCAATACTCGATAGGTATTGGTGGCACCGGCATTACCACTGCCGTATTCCCTGATATCGATATCAAAGAAATACTGGCTCACCCAGACCGAGCTGGGTATGCTGCCAATCAGATATGCGAGAACGATCAGAAGAAGTTCGTTCATAGAACTTTGGGTTAAAGTTGGAACGACAAATTTAGGGGTTAATTGCTTTCCGGTAACATTAAATTAATACCCCGGTAATCCACTTTTAACGTACAAACCTTAAACAGAGCCAGTTATCTTTCTCTACCCTGCCTGCAAAAACCAGCATCTGTTTATCTGCACAGGCAACTATATCCTTTTCATCCTCTCTCAAAAGTCCGCTCAAAAGCAGGGTTCCCCCCGGAACTACCTGCCCGGCCAGCACCGCCATATTATCCAGGATCACATTTTTATTGATGTTGGCAAGGATAATATCAAACGACCCTCTGGCAGCTGCCGTATCCGCTTTTTCCAATGCAATGGCCTCACAACTATTCCTGGAAAAATTCTCCGCTGCATTTTCAATACTCCAGTCATCATTATCAACAGCCAGTATCTTTTCAGCTCCCAGTTTCTCAGCGAGTATTGCCAGTACACCGGTACCGGTTCCAAAATCAAAGACTGTTTTATTCCTGAAATCAATATTCCGCATCTGCTGCATCATCATAAAAGTGGTGGCATGATGTCCCGTTCCAAAACTCATCTTCGGTGTGATCACAATTTCATGCTCCACTCCTTTTGCCGCTTCATGAAAATGAGCCCTGACAGCCACAAAATCATCCACTACCACCGGCTGAAAGTTGGATTCCCACACAGCATTCCAGTTTTGAGCTGCAATAGTTTGAACCGAGTAAGTTAGCTGGTATTTAGACGCCAGCTCTTTTAGCAGGGAGGGTTCATAAGCCGCTTCAGGAACAAAGGCTTTTAACTCCGTTTCCTTTTCTTCAAATCCTTCATAGCCTGCATCAGCCAGGTTAGCAATCACTAATTCCTGTTGTTCCGGTTGAATGGCTGTAAACGTTATCGCTATATGATTACCCATATATAAAATTAAAAACCCCGGATCAAATCCGGGGTTTATGTTTTAGTTATTGTTTTCTTCTTCTCTCGGTTTCTGCTCAGGTTTAGGGATCAATACCTTCCTGGATAATTTGAACTTACCAGATTTGGGATCGGTACCGATCAGTTTCACTTTCACTTTATCTCCTTCTCTCAGCACACCTTCCAGCGTTTCCAGCCGCTTCCAGCTTACTTCACTGATGTGGATCAGTCCTTGCTTACCGGGCAGGAATTCAACGAAAGCGCCGAATGGCATGATCGATTTTACCGTTGACTCATACACATCACCCACCACCGGAACAGCCACGATACCTTTAATCCAGTTCTCTGCTTTTACCACACCATCCTTATTTACACCGAAGACACTGATCTCACCCATGTTGTTCTTCTCTTCCAGGTTGATGGTTGTACCGGTTTCTCTTTGAATTTCCTGGATCACTTTACCGCCTGGCCCGATCACTGCACCAATAAACTCACGATCAATGAACATCTTGATCATTCTCGGAGAATGCGGTTTCACTTCGCTCCTGGCTTCCGGGATACATTTATACATCGCATCCAGGATATGGAGACGGCCACGACGTGCCTGGTCCAGTGCCTGCGACATCACTTCCATTTTCAAACCATCCACTTTAATATCCATTTGTACACCACAGATACCATCCCTGGTTCCTGTTACTTTAAAGTCCATATCTCCCAAATGATCTTCATCACCCAGGATATCCGTCAGGATCGCATATTTATCACCCTTCGTGATCAATCCCATCGCCACACCTGAAACGTGTTTGGGAATTCCTACACCTGCATCCATCAATGCCAGTGAACCGGCACAAACAGTAGCCATAGAAGAAGACCCGTTAGACTCAAGGATATCGCTTACCACACGAACCGTGTAAGCAAAATCACCAGTCGGCATCATTTGTTTTAATGAACGTTGCGCCAGGTTACCATGACCCACTTCACGACGGCTCTGGCCTCTCATCATCTTTACTTCACCGGTAGAGAATGGCGGGAAATTATAGTGCAAATAGAATTTAGAATCAACAGATTTTGCCGCACTTTCCACCAGCAATTCATCTAATGGGGTTCCCAAAGTAACCGTTGTAAGCGACTGTGTTTCACCTCTTGTAAACAAAGCAGCCCCGTGTGGAGAAGGTAATACATCCACTTCCATATCCAGCGGTCGAACGGTCTCGAGGTCTCTTCCATCCAAGCGAATTTTCTCATCCAGGATCATATCACGAATCACATCATATTGCAGATCGCCATAGTAAGTGGAAGCCAGTTTCTTGGTCAGGTCCGGTAAGCTTTCACCTTCCGCCAAATTAAGATCAGTTTTCAGGAACGTAACCAGCTCTTCTTTGATCGCATCAAATTTATCGCTGCGTTCATGCTTGCTGAATTTACCTTTTGCAACTTCATATACCTTTTGCTTGGCAAATGCATATACTTTTTCACGTAAGGCTTCATCCTGGGCAGGTTTCTTATACTCTCTTTTCCCTTTCACCCCTACCATATCTCTCAGTTCTTCCTGGGCTTTCACCTGGATGCGGATCGCATCATGTGCCACTTGTAATGCCTGCACCAGTTCAGCTTCACTGCATTCTTTGGCTTCACCTTCCACCATCATCAGGTTCTTCTCTGTTGCCGCAATGATGAAATCCATATCCGATTTCTCCATTTGTGTGCGGGTGGGATTTACCACGAATTTGCCATCCACTCTGGATACCCTTACTTCAGAAATGATCTCTTTGATCGGAATATCCGAAACAGCCAATGCGGCTGATGCAGCCAGGCAAGCTAATGCATCCGGCATTTCTTCTGCATCGCTGGAGATCAGCGTCAGCAATACCTGCACATCACATAAGTAATCTTCGGGGAACAAAGGACGAAGGGCACGGTCGATCAAACGGCTGGTCAGCACTTCATAATCGTTCAGTTTGGTTTCTCTCTTAAAGAAAGAACCCGGAATACGGCCTGCAGAGGCAAATTTTTCCTGGTAGTCAACCGACAGCGGGAAAAAGCTTTGTCCTTCTTTAGGTTCTTTATTGGCAACTACAGTTGCAAGGATCATACAGTTACCAATGGACACTGTAACAGCTCCATCAGCCTGGCGGGCCAGCCGACCGGTTTCAATGGTCACGATACGGCCATCGCCAATATCAAATGATTTACGAATAGGTTGTTGTAACATAATTTAAAGTTTGCTGTTCAGGGTTTGAAAGTTGACGTTCGCAAGCACCCGAACATGTTTGAAGATTTTTTATGCACCCGGCTGTATTACTACTATCAGCTTCGTTGCGTCGCACCCTTCAGGTTTCTGTCCACTATTCAGCAGGAAATGAGCGGTAAATACGCAGGTACTAAAAACAGTTATTCCCAACATCCGGGAGATATTGGGAATAGACTTATATCTTGAGTTTCACATTCGACAAGAAACTTCAGAATTAAAGACAGTTCCCTGACTCCCACGGGAGCCGGGATTACTTTCTGATTCCGAGTTTCTCGATCAATTGGCGATAACCGGTCAGGTTATGCTTCTGCATGTAGTTCAGTAAACGTTTACGTTTACCAACCAGTTGCATCAGGCCGCGGTGAGTAGAGAAATCTTTTTTGTTTTGTTGAAGATGGCCGCTGATCTGGCTGATACGTTCTGTCAGCAGGGCGATCTGGCCTTCAATAGAACCCGTGTTGGCAGCATTGCCACCAAATTCTTTTACGATAGTTGCTTTTTTTTCTTTTGTTAATGGCATCTTTTGTTTTTTTAAAGATTCATCCGATTGTTTGTATTCAAATATTTCAGGCGGCAAAGGTAAGGCAACGAAACTTTACAGCCAAGAGTTCTATAAGCTATTTTTCAGGCAGTTAAGGAGTAAATCCAACTCTGGCTTTGTATTAAAAGCATGAAGCACAATGCGTAACCTTTCAAGCCCCTTTGGCACGGTGGGATAAAGGATAGGACGGATATCAAGGTTATGGGCCTGGAGCTCTTCAGCCAGCCGCCTGACTTGTTGATTTCCGGGTACAACCAACCCTTGAATGGGTGTCCTGCTTTGCATCTTTTCATAGCCGGTTTCAGCCGATTGAAAATAGCCGACCAGTTCATTTAGCTTCATTCGCTCCTGTTGTAATTGGGGGAAAAGTTGATAACTGGTTTTAATATGCTGAATAGTTTCCACAGGCAAAGCGGTCGTATATATAAAAGACCGGGCGAAGTTGATTAGATAGTCTCTCAAAGCAGCTGATCCCAGCACCGCTGCCCCATGTGTGCCACAAGCTTTTCCAAAAGTATGGATACGGGCAAATACCTGCTCCTGTAATCCTAACAACTGGACTAATCCTTCTCCTTTTTCGCCAAGCACTCCCGTTGCATGGGCCTCATCAATAACCAGGTTAGCATTGTATTGCTGCGATAATTCAACCAGCTCCTTCACTGGACATATATCCCCATCCATGGAGAAAATAGACTCAGTTACAATGAAGATATTGCCAGTTGATTTTTTTAACCGGGTTTCAAGATCATCCAGGTCATTATGCTGAAAAGAAAACGATTCTGCAAAAGATAACCGTATCCCGTCCCGGATGGATGCATGTGATAGCTGATCATACAAAATCGTATCGCCCCTTTGCGGAACAGACGACAATAAACCAATATTGGCATCATAGCCTGAATTAAAGATCAATGCGGCTGCAGACTGGTGAAACGAAGCAATAACTTGCTCCGTTTCTTCAATCAGTTCATAATTGCCCGTCAGTAATCTTGAGCCGGTTGAACCATAACTTGCCGCTATTGCAGTACTGTGCAACAGGTTATTCTTTACAATGCCGAGGTAGTCATTGGAACAAAGATCGATCATCCCTTTCCTGGCAATACGCAATTCACGAAAAGCATGTTGCTCTTTTCGTTCGTCCAGTTTCCTATGCAGAAAATTCTCCTTCATATCTTTGCCCGGCAAATATCGAAGTAAATAGTTGTATGAACGAACTTTCACAGGATACCAAAAACATTTTAGGACTACAGTTACCCACGGATCCCCGTTGGGTGAACCTGGCTGAACTTTCGCTGGAAGCCATTTTGACCGACCATGCCTATTGTGAGCAAAAAGCCGCCACCACCTGCATCACCCTGGTACAACGATACAGCGATAAAGAAAAACTCGTGAAAGAACTATCGCCAATTGTTACTGAGGAATGGGGTCACTTCCGGCTGGTAGTGGCTGAATTGAATAAAAGAAACCTGAAACTCGGCAAACAACGAAAAGACGAATATGTAAATGCTTTACTTGTGTTTCAGCGCAAAGGCGGCAGCTACGAGGACCGCTTTCTTGACCAGTTGTTAACGATGGCGATGATAGAGGCCCGGAGCTGCGAACGGTTTAAACGGCTCAGCGAAGGATTGAATGATGAATACATGCGGAATTTTTACCGTCGTTTTATGGAAAGTGAAGCCGGGCACTACACACTATTCATCGAACTGGCAGAAACCTATATAGATAAAGAAAAGGTTCGCCAGCGCTGGAAAGAATGGCTGGAACATGAAACCATGATCATGAAAGATCTTGAACTAAGAGGAGACCGCATTCACTAAGTCCATCCTTTTTTTTCTCTCTATTCTCGTAGACAATTTCACGCAAACGATTGAAGCTTTTTTATTAGTATGGAATGGCTAATTTCATTTGAACCATGAAACCAGCACCTTACCAGGAAGCTCTTGATGCATTTGCAGCTACCTTTCACCAGTTCACGGCAGAACCGATAACGACGGGACTGATCAATCAATCCTGGAAGATCACCTGCCAGCAAACGGGTGAACTTTTTTTATTACAAGAGATCAACAGGACTGTTTTTCCCGAGCCGGGACTGCTGCAGCACAACTACGAACTGCTCTGGAAACATATCAGGGAAACAACCCTTTCCTTTACCATACCGGCACCCAAATATTTCGCCGGCGATACGGCTTTCTTTATTGATAGTAATAATAAATACTGGCGGGTATTTGAATTTGTACAGGGATCTGTAACATTGGATACCATTGATAACCCGGAACAGGCAAAAACGGTTGCAGCAACATTTGCCGCTTTTACAGCTGGTTTTGCCAACTTTGATGCGACACAACTGCATCCCACTATTCACAGGTTTCATGACCTTTCTTTCCGCTTTGATCAATTCAAAGAATCATTACACAGCCAGTATTATGAACGGCTTCATAAGTCATCCGTACTGATAGAAGAGCTGAAAAAAAGAGAACGTTACAGCAGCTTCTATGATATTATCTCCGACTCTGGGGAATTCCCCCTGCGGGTGATGCACCATGATGCCAAAATATCCAATATACTTTTTGACAGCAGCGGTAAAGTGATCTGCCCTGTTGACCTCGACACCAGCATGCCCGGTTATTTCTTCTCTGACCTTGGTGATATGATTCGGTCAATGGTGGCCAACCAGTATGAAATGGATAAAGAGGTTGATAAATTATATATCCGGAAGGAATTTTATGAAGCGATCCTGGGCGGCTATTTATCTGTGCTTGCAAATCAATTAACGGAAGCTGAGAAAAAATATATCCATTTTGCCGGCCTTGCCATGATCTGCATGCAGGCACTCCGTTTCCTGACCGATTACCTGAATGGAGATAGTTATTACCGCATTGATTATCCTGAACAGAATTATGACAGGGCAAAAAATCAGCTAACGCTCCTGCAAAGGCTGGAAGAATTCCTGGAGAAACAATACGAGTTTAGTATCTGATTTTTAATTGTATTTTTCCATTTGTATGAAAGTAACGCAACAAGCCTGTTTCCGGCATTCATCCGGTAAAGAAGTATTCTTATTTACTCTTCGTAATACCAATGGCACAGAAGTATTGATCAGTAACTACGGCGCCATCATTGCTGCCTTCAAAATAAAAATGAATGATGGTTCCGTTAATGATATTGTACTGGGGTTTGATAAAATGGAAGATTATACCAGCAAGGAATACCTGGAAAGCTACCCCTGGTTCGGTGCCGCTGTAGGACGCCATGGCAACCGCATAAAGAATGCCGCCTTCTCTATTGATGGCAAACAATACCAGCTGTCACGAAACAATGGTAATAACCAATTACACGGAGGCGTTGAGGGCTTTGATAAAAAAGTATGGGAAGTGGTTGCTGTTGGTGATGAAGGAGTTGTTTTTTCGTATAACAGCCCTGATGGTGAAGAGGGCTTTCCCGGGAATGTCACGGTTACCATAAAATTCATTTTAGCTGACAATAACGAACTCAGTCATGAGTATACAGCCACCACTGATCAGCCAACCGTTGTAAATCTCACTCATCATAGTTATTTCAACCTTGATAATGGTGAAAGAACTATTGAGGATTATGAGTTAAAAATAAATGCATCTCAAATTCTCGAACAGGATGCGGAACTGGCACCAACTGGCAATTACACCGATGTAACAGGAACCAAATACGATTTCCGGAATGGGAAAATGATCAGCAAAGACTGGGACTACGAAACAGGCTATGACCAGAGTTTCATTGTTAAAACAAAAAGCCCCGAACTTATAACAGGCGCAGAAGTGTTTTCGCCACATTCAAAACTAAAACTGGCCATACTTACAACAGAACCTATCGTCCATTTCTATACAGGCAAAGGAATACCAACATTTAAGAATGCCAAGAATGGCAATGAATATGGGAGTTATTCGGCACTTTGTTTAGAAACACAGGTCCATCCAAATGCTGTGAACATCGCTCATTTTCCCAATACTGTTTTAAGACCGGGAGAAATCTATTTCCAGAAGACTGTTTATAAAGTGACTCAGGAGGAAAAATAACTGAGCTCATTTTGCAGGTCCAGGAATGGAAATTGATCCATCAGTTCTTTTGTCTTTTCAGCATGAGCTTTCAAAAATTGCTGGTGCGCAGTTGTGGCAGGTTGAAAAGCTTTATGTTTCTTAGCAATAACTATTTTCCTGACTTCCTCCATCAACGACCTGGCCCCCGGATCAATACAGGATTCAGTGAATTTTTCCAACACAAAAGAGGTAGCCATATAATTAGGATGTGCAAGATCAATATCATAGAAGCGGTAATCCCTTAACACATCAATCACCAGTTCATAAGCCGGGAAATAATATAAGCGGTCAAACTTGTTCACCATATGATGAACAGATTCAATCAACCTGGCCTTGCTTCGATTATTCTCCACTACCCCATCTCTTATATGGCGGACAGGGCTGACTGTGAAAATGATCTTTAGTTTCGGATTAAATTGCAAAAGCTGGTGATAGGTATTGTCCAGCATAGTAATGGTCTCATCAATTGACAGTAAATGTTTAGTAAACCACTGGCCCGGTGCCCGGTGACAATTGGCCACGCCTTCGCCTGTTTTATTATTGGCAAGTGCCGTAAGCCGGTAGGAAAAAGAGGAACCCAATGTGATGATGATCCAGTCGGCTTCTTTCAGAAATGCATGAGCCCTTTGTTGTGATTCGTTAATTACCTGTATTGCTTCCGCGGCACTGGTATTGGAAAACCGGCTGTGATGCTGCCAGCTATGCCACACTTCATTCAGTTGAAAAAGGTCCTCCTCTTTATACTGCTTATTCTGAATATAAGAGGTAAGGCTTTTGCAAACACTGGCAGGGTCAAATAGTATTCCGTTAGGATTTTGCAACACAGAAAACTTTAGTTCCTCCAGGGCATTACCAATATGTTCTGTAAAACAGGAGCCGACCAGTAATAGCTTATCCTTATACCCAATTGGTTCCGGAAGTTTTTTGATATCAATATTTATCATTAAATCCATACAAGAAATTTTATCCTGCGCCGGGCTATATAAATATTTCCCCGGCTATCCGGAGACTCTCCGTCAATGCTTCTTTATTCAAACCGGGCAATATGCCTTTTGCTTCAAAATAACCGATCATTAATTCCGTATTCATATTACCCACTAATTCATCATCTGCCATC
>JAEUVP010000444.1 GCA_016786805.1 Chitinophagaceae bacterium
AGACGAAAAGAAAGCCAACTAAATCATTACTAAAGATGGATAACCAGTCCTCAAGAAGAAAATGGCTTAAACATGCAGCAGCCGGTTCACTGGCAGTTACCGCTATTCCTACATTGAGTTCTTTCATTTCCCCTGCTGAAAATGAATATGCCTTGAAAGGAAATATCAACCATTCCGTTTGTTCCTGGACCTACAATTTTATTCCGCTGGAAGAGCTTTGCGGCCTGGTGAAAAAACTAAGATTTTCTGCGATTGACCTGCTGGCTCCCAAAGACTGGCCAACCGTTCAGCAGCATGGTATCACCTGTTCCATGTGTTATACGGCGGGTAAAATAAGTTTAACAGAAGGATGGAACGATAAAAAAAATCACGAATGGCTGATCAAAGATTTTACTGAAGCCATTCCACTCGTATCAAAAGCAGGTTATAAGAACCTGATCTGTTTCAGCGGTAACCGTAATGGCATGGATGATGAAACAGGAATGAAGAATTGCGTGGAAGGGTTAAAAAAGATCATGGCCCTGGCAGAACAAAACAATGTTATCATCCAGATGGAATTATTCAACAGCAAAGTGGACCATAAAGATTATATGGCCGATAAAAGTGCCTGGGGCGTTGAATTATGCAAGCGGCTGGGTTCGCCCAACTTCAAACTGTTATATGATATCTATCACATGCAGATCAACGAAGGCGATGTGATCAGAACCATACAGGATAACCACTTTTATTTTGGTCATTATCATACAGCAGGTGTGCCGGGCCGGCATGAAATAGATGAAACCCAGGAGCTCTTTTACCCGGCTATCATGAAAGCCATTCTTAACACCGGCTACCAGGGATACGTGGCCCAGGAATTCATTCCTTCCGCCAAAGAAAATAAAGACAAGCTATCCGCTTTGAAAAAAGCGATCAAAATATGTGATGTGTAAGTAAGAAACCCATTTAAAACGAAAACCCGAAAATCAAACGCATGGCTGACAATCAATTTGACGCAATCGTAATCGGCTCCGGTATCAGCGGTGGCTGGGCCGCCAAAGAGCTAACTGAAAAAGGCCTTAAAGTGATTATGCTGGAACGTGGCCGGAATATTGAACATATCAAAGATTATGTGAATGCCACAAAAGAAAGCTGGGAATTTCCTCACCGCGGCGGCCGTACCCAGCAAATGATCAATGATTACCCGGTATTAAAAAGAGATTACCCGCTGAATGAAACGGTACTCGATTATTGGGTAAAAGATAAAGAAAGCCCTTACACCGAAGTAAAGCGTTTCGACTGGTACCGGGGTTATCATGTGGGTGGCCGTTCCTTAATGTGGGGCCGCCAGAGTTATCGTTTTAATAAATGGGATTTTGAAGCCAATACGAAAGATGGTATCGCCGTTGACTGGCCGATACGCTATGATGATATAGCTTCCTGGTATAGTTATGCAGAAAGATTTGCTGGTATCCAGGGAAGCAAAGATGGTTTGGAAGTATTGCCGGATGGCGACTTCATGCCTGCCATGGAACTGAACTGCGTGGAAAAAGAAGTAAAGAAAAGATTGCTGGAGCATTATAAAGGCACCCGGCATGTCATCATTGGCCGTAGTGCAAATATCACCGTGCCGCATTACGACAGAACTAATTGCCAGTATCGTAACCGTTGCTGGAGAGGTTGTCCTTTTGGTGGCTATTTCAGTACACAATCTGCCACATTACCAGCAGCGATGAAAACAGGCAACCTCACTCTCCGCCCCTTCTCTATTGTAACAAGAATACTCTATGATAAGGATACAAAAAAAGCAACTGGTGTGGAAATACTCGATGCAGAAACAAACATGACTTATGAATACAAATCGAAGATCGTTTTCGTTTGTGCGTCTGCGTTGAATTCTACCTGGGTATTGATGAATTCTGCAACGGATGTATGGGAAGGTGGATTGGGCAGCAGCAGTGGTGAACTGGGCCATAATGTAATGGATCACCATTTCAGGGCCGGTGCTAGCGGTACTGTAGAAGGTTTTGAAGATAAATATTTATACGGCCGACGGCCAACAGGCATCTATATACCCCGTTTCCGGAATATCTATGATGACAAACGGGATTATATCAGGGGATTTGGCTACCAGGGTGGTGCCGGCCGTGGACGTGGTGTTGAAATAGCGGAAATGACTGTTGGTGCTGACTTAAAAGAAGCGTTGAGTGTTGCCAGTGATAACTGGAATATGGGTATCACCGGCTTCGGCGAAATGCTGCCTTATCATGAGAATAAAATATACCTGGATAAAGAAAAGAAAGATAAATGGGGTTTACCGGTCCTTGCTTTTGATGTGGAGATCAAAGAGAATGAAAAGAAGATGCGGATTGATATGATGAATGATGCCAAAGAAATGCTGGAGGCTGCCGGTGTTAAAGATGTAAAGACGTATGATCATGGTTATGCGCCGGGCATGGGTATCCATGAAATGGGAACTGCCCGGATGGGCCGTGATCCGAAGACATCAGTACTGAATGGCAACAACCAGGTTTGGGATGCGAAGAATGTATTTGTAACTGACGGAGCTTGTATGACATCGGCTTCTTGCGTGAACCCTTCGCTTACCTATATGGCATTGACAGCAAGAGCAGCCCATTTTGCCGTGGAAGAATTGAAAAAAGGAAATCTTTAATCACTAACTCAAAATCTTTAGATATGGATCGCAGAGAACTACTGAAAATGATCGCTGTTGTTACCGGTGGTGTCGTCATCGGTGGTGAAGTATTTTTAACAGGCTGTAAAACGGCTGGCAAAACCGAAGCAGGCTTTACTGCTGCTAATATTGCCCTGCTGGATGAAGTGGCTGAAACCATCATTCCTGCAACGGCAACACCGGGTGCAAAAGCAGCGAAAGTGGGTGAGTTCATGAAGGTCATGGTCACTGACTGCTATACACAAAACCAGCAAACAGCTTTTAC
>JAEUVP010000445.1 GCA_016786805.1 Chitinophagaceae bacterium
CTTGATTTTGAATCTACCACTACCAGCTTCAACTGGTTCAATTTTGATGGCGGTAATGTTACGGTATTAAGTAATCCCCAGTCAAACGGTATCAATACCAGTGGCCGGGTTGCTAAAATGGTGAAGAATGCAGGACAACCCTGGGGTGGCAGTTACCTGACCCTGAGCTTGCCAATGGATTTTTCTGTGAACAAGATATTCCGGATGAAAGTATATTCTCCAAGAGTGGGTGCTAAAGTCTTATTGAAAGTGGAGAACTCCGGAAACGGCGGAATTAATTTTGAAAAAGAAGTATTGACCACAGTGGCCAATGCCTGGGAAGATCTGATATTTGATTACAGCGCCATCAACACAGCTAATACTTATGATCGTGTGGTGCTGATATTTGATAACGGCACACCGGGTGATGGTTCTGCGAATTTTACTTTCTTATTTGATGATATACGTCTCGTTAATACAGTGCCAGTAGAATTACCGCTTACATTCGAAGCGCCGATTACTTATGGCTGGTTCGATTTTGATGGTGGTAATGTTACCGTGATTAACAATCCCCAGTCAGGTGGTATCAATACCAGCGCTAAAGTCAGCAGGATGATCAAGAACGCAGGACAACCCTGGGGTGGTAGCTTCCTCGCTTTAAGTAACCCCATCGATTTTTCAGTATTACGGACATTCAAAATGAAAGTATATTCTCCAAGAGTAGGTGCTAAAGTGTTGCTGAAAGTGGAGAACCTGACTAACGGAGGCATCAGTTTTGAGAAGGAAGTGCTTACCACGGTTGCGAATGCATGGGAAGAACTGACCTTCGATTACAGCACGATCAACACCGCTAACTCTTACCAGAAGATCGTACTGATCTTTGATAACGGTACACCGGGGGATGGTTCTGCAAACTTTACTTTTTATGTTGATGACATCAGGCTTAATTAATTCAAAAAACTAATTGATATGATAAAGACTATAAAATCTGCCGGTGTTTTGGTTCTTGCAGTGCTGATCGCTTTCAGCGGTTGCAAGAAGCAGGAATATTCCTTAGGAAATATTAAAACACCTTCGGGACTTACACTGACCACTGCTATTGCAGGAGTGGATGTGGCCAACCCCAATGGTAACGGAACAGGTAATGTAACGATCACGGCAGCTGCCAGTGATGCCCTTACATATAATATAGATTTTGGAGATGGTGTAACAAGAGTAGTGCCATCCGGTACTTTAACTTATAAGTATACCAATCCGGGTACTTATAGTTATACCATCACGGTAAATGCTATCGGTACTGCCGGTGTTACTACCACCATCAGCAAAAGGATAACTGTGTTTGTGGCATTTGAAATACCAGCCAATATCATTGCTAATTTAACAAACGGATCCTCCCGCATCTGGATCACTGATCGTGATGCTACAGGCCATTTTGGTGTGGGCCCGGCTGATCAGTTTGCTCCTATCTGGTATGCCGCTCCTCCCAATACAAGAGAGGCCTGTGCATATGATGATGAGATCACTTTTTCAAAGGATAACCTGAACAGGATATCCATGACGATTGATAATAAAGGTACCTCCTTCTCTATTGGTGCTGCATCCGGTTTCTATGGATTCAGCGGCGGGGATAATTGTTATGCCATTAATACAGGCGGTACCCGGATGCTGGCATTTATGGATGCTACTTCAGCGTCTACGCCGGCTAACTCTACGAGGATCCAGTTCACTGTTCCGGGAAATGGCATCATTAACTTTGGAACTGGTGGTACCACCTACGAGATTCTGTCTTTAACCGCAACAGAAATGCACCTGCGTAATATTGGTATCGATGGAAACTCCTGGTACCAGAAATTAAAAGTAAAACCATAGGTCAATGAAACAATTGTCATTTATATTTCTATCGGCCGTATTGCTTTGTTTTTCCTGTGGTAAAGACAGCCCGGGCACTACGAATATTGCACCTACTAATCTTACCGTGAATGCGGTGGTGAGTACAGATAACAGTGGCAATGTGGCTTTTACAGCTTCTGCAACAAATGCAGTTACCTATGATTATGATTACGGTAACGGCATCTTTCAAACTGTTGTATCAGGCGTGGTCACCTACAGGTACCCGGCTTCAGGTGTTTATACGGTTAATGTAATTGCCAAGAGTTCATCTGGTCAGACCATTTCAAAATCAATACAGGTAACGGTGACTGTTGCCCAGTCATTGATCTGGTCTGAGGAGTTTGATACACCTGGTGCTCCCAATCCTGCCAAATGGGGTTATGACCTGGGAGCTGGTGGCTGGGGAAACAATGAACTGCAGTATTACACCAACAGACCTGATAATGCTGTTGTATCCGGTGGCACTTTGAAGATTATTGCCAAAGCAGAAAACTTCAGTGGAAGTCCCTATACTTCGGCCAGGCTTTTATCAAAAGATAAGTTCTCTTTTAAGTATGGTAAACTGGAAGCAAGAGCAAAATTGCCGTTTGGCGCCGGTACCTGGGCTGCTATCTGGATGCTGGGGAGTAATATCAACACCGTGCCCTGGCCGGGTTGTGGAGAAATTGATATTATGGAGCATGTGGGAAACCAGCAAAATAAAATATTCGGTACACTGCATCACCCCGGACATTCTGGTGGTAATGGAGATGGAAGTTCGGTGGTGATTGCAAATGCAAGTACTGAATTTCACAGGTACGGTTTAGAGTGGACTGCCAGTACGATAAAAATTTCCGTGGATGACTTTACATTTTTTACGTTTCCTAATTCGGCAGGGTTACCATTTAACCAGAACTTTTTTATCATTCTTAATATAGCCATGGGAGGCAATTTCGGCGGAGCTGTTGATCCGGCATTTGTCAGTTCAACCATGGAAATAGATTATATCAGGGTGTACCAGTAATCATTTTTTCTCATAGGCATATAAAGCAAGCATTTTCATCAGCAGTCATTAAAAAGTGGATCGTAATTACTTCTTTAAGTTACTACCTCCACTTTTTAATACTTCTTGCACGGTTTTGCCTGATTAAATAAAATAGCATGAAAATTAGTACAATAAAAGGAGCAGCAATTTTCCTGCTTCCTCTTCTGCTGTTAATGCAGCAAACTGCAAAAAGCCAGTCCGCCTTTCAAAAATTGGTATGGGCAGATGAATTTAACTACAAAGGACTGCCGGATACGGTCAAATGGAGTTATGATAAAGGAAACGGGTGCCCGGATATCTGCGGTTGGGGTAATAACGAACTCCAGTTTTATACCTGGAACAGGCCCGAAAATGCAAGGGTGGAAAATGGTAACCTGGTCATCGAAACAAAAAAGGAAAACTATTCAGGAGCTGCCTATACTTCTGCCCGTTTGGTAACGAAGAACAAAGGTGACTGGAAATATGGCCGCATAGAAATAAAGGCAAAACTCCCTGCCGGTAAAGGCTTATGGCCTGCTATCTGGATGCTGCCCACCAACTGGGCCTATGGTGGTTGGCCTAACAGTGGCGAGATTGATATTATGGAGAATGTTGGGTATTTACCTGATTCAGTGTTTAGTGCTATACATACAGGCGCCTATAATGGGATGAAAGGGACGCAAAAAGTGAATGGCCAATTTAGAAAGGATTTGTATGATGCTTTTCATGTGTATGCTATGGAGTGGACAGCAGAAGAAATTACATTTTTAATCGATGGAGTAAAATTTCATTCATTTAAAAATGAACATTCGGGATCACAGGCCTGGCCTTTTGACCAGGAGTTCCATTTATTGCTCAATATTGCTGTGGGCGGCAACTGGGGTGGTAAGCATGGAGTGGATGATAAATTATTTCCACAAAAACTACTGGTTGACTATGTCAGGGTATATCAATAATGAATTTTAATTTTCCAGGTATGAAACAGTTTAAAAATTTTACCGGATCAATGGCTTGTGCGGTTATTGTATCCTTTTTTTTAATTCAGTGTACGAATAAAAAAGCTTCTGCCCCGGTAGCGAAAGAAGAAAATAAGCCGGCAGGCGAAACAGTTTTCTTCGATGATTTTTCCGGTACAACACTGGATACTTCAAAATGGAATACAGAGGTAAGCGGAATACATGTAAATAATGAATTGCAGGGATATGTTGATTCGGCAGCAGTGATCAGGCTGGTAGCAGGTGATGAGGCAGAAGGTGCAGCCAATGGGGCATTATTATTACAACCACATTATGCTCCCGGTTATATAACAAAGGACGGTCAGAAATTTGATTTTGTTTCAGGAAGAATAAATACCCGTAACAAAGCTGAATTTGCCTATGGATCTTTTGCTGCAAGAATTAAATTAACCGATGGTGCAGGTCTGTGGCCGGCCTGGTGGATGCTGGGCAATGGCAACTGGCCGGAAACCGGGGAGATTGATATCATGGAATATGTAGGGGAAAAGGATTGGATCAGTTCAGCGATACATGGAAAAGGATATAGCGGTGATGCAGGAATTGTGGACCGGTTATATTTCCCGGCTGATAATGATGTGACCAACTGGCATGTGTATGCAGTGGACTGGACGCCGGATAGTTTACTGTTCAAGTATGATGATGTACCTGTACTCCGAATTACCAAACCCATGACGCAATTTTTTGGGGAATGGGCTTTCGATAACCCGAAATACCTGATCCTGAATTTTGCAGTTGGGGGTGTTTACCCGTATAAAATAAATGGCATTAAAGAACCTTTCTATGGTTTACCAGCTTCAACATTTGAATTGATCAAAGCAGGTAAAAGTAAAATGCTGGTGGATTGGGTAAGGGTCACTAAAAAATGACCGCTACAGGCGATCACTTTCTTATTCATGTTTTAGTAGTTGATTTATTAAAGTCTCTTGAGCTGGCTGATCATTGCTTTTTGATCGGCAGCTTTGAATACAGTATTGCCTGCCACTAACACATCCGCACCGGCAGCAATGATAGAAGGGGCATTTTCCAGGGTCACACCGCCGTCTATTTCAATATGCACATTCAGCCCTTTCTCCGTGATCATTTTGCGGAGCTGTTTAATTTTCTCCAATGTGTAAGGAATGAATTTTTGACCGCCAAAGCCCGGGTTCACACTCATCAGGCAAACCAGGTCAATATCATGAAGAATATCACTTAAACTTGAGACCGGGGTATGCGGATTAACAGCCACACCGGCTTTCATGCCCAGTGCTTTTATTTGCTGGATATTCCGGTGCAGGTGGGGGCAGGCTTCGATATGTACAGAAAGATTATCCGCACCGGCATTCTTAAATTGTTCAGCAAAGTTGCCCGGTTCTTCGATCATCAGGTGAACATCACAAACTTTGGTCGTGGCTTTCCGGAAAAATTCGATCAGCATGGGGCCGAAACTGATATTGGGAACAAATCGGCCATCCATTACATCCAGGTGATACCAGTCAGCCTCACTTTCGTTCAGCATTTTACAATCAGCTTCAAGGTTCAGGTAGTTAGCAGATAAAAGGGAAGGAGCAACGATGGCCATAACGGTTATTTGCGGTGCAAGATAATTATTAGCGGACAGATTTTCTGAACTCCTTTTAACGAATCAACCAGCTAACTAATTAACTATTTTGTCGCCTGCTTCCTTCGCTTCTTTCAGTGTTTTATCCAATCCATAGGCCCGCTGGTAATTTAATTTGGCCTCTGCTTTATTACCGGTTGCTTCCTGGCATTTGGCCATCCAGTAATAAGAGTCGGCATATTTCGGGGAAATGGTCATGGCCAGGTTGAATGATTTGTACGCTTCTTCATATTTCTGCTGGTCATACAGAATAATTCCTTTTTCAATATGGGCATCCAGGAAATTATAATCATGTTTGATGGCGTCATTAAAAAGTGACTGGGCTTTGGCTTTGTCATTGATATTGGAATAATAAATGCCTTTATAATAATAAGGATCGGCATGAACACCCAGTGAGTCCATGTTGATGAGGGAGTCGCAAAGACGGATCACTTTTGGGTTTTTTGCTTCGGCATATTTTAATGCCAGGATATAATTCAGTTCAATATCATAGGGAGTAATCGAATAGGCTTTTTCAAGAATACGGATGGATGCGGCAAAGTCTTGTTTCTTCTCCAGCAAACCGGCTTTTAGTTTTAAAACATCCACCTGCTCCGGGTTCATTTGCAGTATTTCATCACATACTTTTAGCGCTTCTTCTGTTTTGTTTTGGGCATTATAGGAACGGGCCAGACTGATGCGTAATAATGTGCTTTGAGGTAATTCTTTTAATGACTCCTTTAAAAATAAAGCAGCTGAGTCAGGGTTCTTATCCACTAAGATGGTACTAATGGCATAAGCATATTTTTCTTCTTTTTTCAACGACCAGGCTTGCTGAAAATCAGCCAGGGCAGGCTCCGGGAAATTGTTGGTATTCAGCAAAACAGCTCTTCTGAAATAAAGGTCATGATTGGTTTTCTCGTTCTTTATACTGTCTGTCAATCCTGCAAAAGGTGGCTGGGTAAGGATCTCAGCATAAGGAGAAGAAGGAGTATTATCATTACAGCTGCTGAGAATGATCAGCAGGATAGCGAAAACACCGGCTATTTTTGTGATACGTTTCATTTCTCAAAACTAATTTATTTTTAGGGCTTAGGTATGACAATTGCCTGACAAACGAGGCTGGCAACAAAAATACCTTTGCCACCGCTGAACAAAACAATAAATAATGAAAAAAATTACTGGTTTCTTTTTTGTACTGGCAGGTATCGTAGCCACACAATCTTGTAATAACAGCTCCAAAATTGCTGTGGTTGATCCGGTAGCGGATACGTTGAAATATGCAGATGAGTCACATTTTAAAAACGTGCAGCAATTGACGTTTGGCGGCGACAACGCAGAAGCTTACTGGAGCTTCGATGGTAAGTATATTGTTTTTCAGCGCACCAATCCAAAGGAAGGGCTTAACTGTGACCAGATGTTCGTCGGTAAAGTGCCAACGAAAAGAGGGGAGAAGTTTACTTATAAAATGGTGAGTACAGGTAAAGGCCGCACCACCTGTGCTTTCTTTACTAAAGATGGTAAGCATATTATTTATGCTTCCACCCATTTAGGCAGCCCTGATTGTCCGCCAACCCCTGACAGAAGCAAATATGGTAATAAATACATCTGGCCTTTGTACGATAGCTATGATATTTTCATGGCCGACCTGGATGGAAAAATTGTAAAACAACTGACCAATTCAAAAGGGTACGATGCGGAAGCAACGCTTTCTCCTGATGGCGAAAAAATGTTGTACACCAGTGATAAAGATGGTGATATTGATCTTTACATTATGAACCTGAAAACAGGCGAAGAAAAAAGGATCACCAATATGCTGGGTTATGATGGTGGTGCGTGGTTCAGCCCGGATGGCACCAAACTGATCTGGAGAGCATCCAGGCCCAAAACGGAAGCTGAGATCAAAGAATATAAAGACTTGTTAGCTGAAAATTTAGTGGCCCCTACAAATATGGAAGTATGGGTAGCCAATGCCGATGGCAGCAATGCTCACCAGGTTACTTCTTATGGCCAGGCCAACTGGGCCCCTGCCTATATGCCGGATAACAAAAGGATCATATTCGCTTCTAATCATGAGTATAAGCGGGGATTTCCTTTTAACCTGTACACGATCAACGAAGACGGAACCAATCTTACCAAGATCAGCCGGGATAAAGGATTTGATGCCTTCCCGATGTTCTCCCCCAATGGGAAGAAGATCGTTTTCTGCAGTAACAGGAATAATGGCGGAACCCGTGATACCAACGTATTTGTTGCAGACTGGGTGGAATAATAATAAATTTCTCTCTTGAAGCCTGTCGTTGTAGATTTGATGACCTAAATTAATTTGCCATGGATAACGGATTACTGCACTTGCACAATTTATTGCGCTGGGTCATTTTATTATTGTTACTGGTAACCTTATTCCAGGCTTTTTCCAAAAGCCCTGGCATTAAGAAAACAAGTTTGTTCTTACTGATCAGTGCTCATATCATGCTGCTGGTTGGATTGTATCAACTGATCGCAGGCAGGTATGGTATCATGAATGGATTGCCGGATAATGTAGAGTCTTTAATGAAGGACAAGTTCTATCGTTTTTTCTGGGTGGAGCACCCGTTGATGATGTTTGTATCAATCATACTGATCACCATAGCCCGTGGCAAAGCCAAGGTGCTTAACTATAAAGCAGCCGGCTGGTTGTTACTGGTGGCACTGTTGCTAATACTTGCCGCAGTACCCTGGCCATTCCGGGATATTATCGGGCAGGACAGGAGCTGGTTTCCTGGTATGTAAAAAGAGTATCCCGTCGGCCCCAGGCAGACGGGATTTTTTATTTATTCTGCCGGTAAAATATTTTACTGACGATCTTCCAGCCTTCTTTTGTTTTGAGCAGGCTCATGATATCATGGAAATAAAAGGTCGGGAATTCAATAGTCAATTTGGCCGTGGCGGCGTTACCAAATACTTCCACAGTTTCAATCTTAGTTTTGCGGTCTTGTTTTTTACCATTGTTAGGCATACGGGCCATAAAATCTTTCAGCGATACCACAACAAGTGTATCATTCCGCATATACTGCATTTGCCCGCCGGGGCTAAAAGCTTTTGAAAACAGGACACTGTCGCCGTTAGTGCCACCATCGAGATAATAGTTACAAACGACTTTAACAGCTTCTATTTCCTGTTCTTTTGTTTGTGCTTC
>JAEUVP010000486.1 GCA_016786805.1 Chitinophagaceae bacterium
CCCAAAGAAAAAGATATTCTCAAAACAGGAATGTTCAATGCTGGTTTTTATGCATTGAACAATGATCCCACGGCAAAGGCTTTTATTGATTGGTGGAAAGAACGAATGAAAGACCAGTGTTATGAACGGCCCAAAGAAGGACTGAACGTGGATCAGAAATGGCTGAACTTTGTTCCGTTCTATTTCACTAACACAAAAGTGCTAAAGCATCCGGGTTGCAATGCAGCTTACTGGAACCTGCATGAACGGAAGCTGGAAATGAAAGGAAATTCTTTTATCGTGAACGGTGATCCACTGATCTTTTATCATTTCAGCGGTTATTCATTGCAACACTCGGAAAAAATATCCAGGCACCAGACAAGGTTTGTCATGAATACGAACCCGGCAGTTAAAAACTTGTTTTCACAGTACAGGGAGATATTAATAAAGAACAGGCATGAAGAAATGTTGCAACTTACCTGTTATTATAAAAAGGAGAAGGGGTTGCTGCAAAAATTGGGATTGAAGAAATAAGCATCGAACTTTTATCCCGCCCAGCCTTCTCTGTCCAGGCTTCTGTATTGAATGGCTTCTGCCAAGTGCTCCGGTTTGATATCGGCACTGCCGGCCAAATCAGCAATGGTACGGGATACTTTTAAGATACGGTCATAAGCCCTGGCTGATAAATTCAATTTTTCCATGGCCGCTTTTAATAAATTAGCTCCCACGGGGCTGATCACACAAATCTCTTTCAGCATCTTACTGCTCATTTGTGCATTGCAATAAATGCCGGGATTGTTTTTATATCGTTCCGCCTGTATTTCTCTTGCTTTGATCACCCGGTCACGGATGTCAGCCGAATGTTCCTGTGGTTTCACTCCCGAGAGTTCACTGAATGCAACCGGGGTTACTTCCACATGCAGGTCAATACGATCTAATAACGGCCCTGATATTTTATTTAAATATTTCTGCACTGTTCCCGGCGGGCAAGTGCATTCTCTTTCAGGATGATTATAAAAACCACAGGGGCAGGGGTTCATTGAAGCGATGAGCATAAAGGAAGCCGGGAAATCCAATGCAACTTTAGCTCTTGATATCGTCACCCTTCTTTCTTCCATCGGCTGTCGCATCACTTCCAGTACGGTTCTTTTAAATTCAGGCAATTCATCTAAGAACAATACACCATTATGGGCTAATGAAATTTCACCGGGCTGCGGGTTGCCGCCTCCGCCCACCAATGCCACATCAGAAATGGTATGATGCGGGGAACGGAAGGGTCTTTTGGAAACGAGTGTTGCGTTCTCCGGTAGTTTACCTGCCACCGAATGGATCTTGGTAGTTTCCAACGCTTCCTGTAGAGAAAGAGGAGGGAGAATAGTAGGTAATCGTTTGGCCAGCATGGTCTTTCCGGCGCCGGGCGGACCGATGAGTATCGCATTATGACCACCGGCTGCAGCTATCTCCAGTGCCCGTTTAATATTTTCCTGTCCTTTTACATCTGCAAAATCAAATTCAAAATCATATTGCGAATGAAAGAATTCTTCCCGGGTATTGACGATCACCTGCTCCAGCCCGGTTTCATTATTCTCAAAAAAATCGATCACTTCTTTGATATGTGTAACACCATATACCTGCAGGTGATTGACCATGCCGGCTTCTTTCGCATTCACTTTGGGAACGATCAACCCTTTGAAACCTTCTTTCCTGGCCTGTATTGCAATCGGCAAAGCTCCTTTGATCGGACGCACCTCCCCATCTAAGCTTAACTCACCCATGATCACATATTTCTCGAGCATCTCCCGGTTCTCTATTTGTTCAGTAGCCCCGAGCAAACCAATAGCAATCGGTAGATCAAAAGCAGTTCCGCTTTTTTTAATATCAGCCGGTGCCAGGTTGACGACCACTTTTGTTCTTGGCATCTGGAACCCATTGGTCTTGATAGTACTTTCCACCCGTTGCATACTTTCTTTCACGGCACTGTCCGGCAGACCCACAATGGTAGGGTCCTTACCGGTTTGTGTCATCCAGTTCACTTCAATGGTAATGGAAATGGCTTCCACACCATATACTGCGCTGCCGTAGGTTTTTACAAGCATGCACTGAAAATAATAAATTATTCCCTCAAATCACTGTTTGCAGCACTGCCTTTCGGTGCTTTCATTATTGAGGGTAAAGAGAAAGTATTTAGGATGCTGGCGGGTAATATGCATCTTAATGCTGCCACTGCCATCGTCAAAACTGAGATCAATTATGGTATTGACAAATTTCCAGGTCCCGGGATAATCATTTCCTTCCAGGGCCATCACAAATTTTCCGTCTGCTTTCAGGGTAAAAACTTTATTGATACCGGTTTCTTTCCATTTGCCGACAAGATCATTTTCACTCAACGGGGCCGGTTCGTCAGGTCCTTTGAATTCATCGCCGTATTTTTTTACCAGGCTGGCATAGGTGTTATTAAGTGATTCAGCATCCCGTTCCCTTGCACTGGTTATTTTCCTGGAATAAATACTGTCAAGTTCGAGATAAGATTGATTAACTCCGGGTTCATATGGGTTGATGTTCTTATATTCGTTAAGATAGCTTTCCAGTATCTTTTTGATCTGTATGGTATTTTCTACTGCTCTTGTGGCAAAGGAAGCCAGGTCTTCATCAATGCCCGGTTTTTGCATGATGATAGAATAATTTTTAGCCAGCAGGTCTTTTTCGTAAATAAGCGTTTCCAACTGCGAGGGGACATCATCATTGCACAAAGCAGAATAATAGTTATTGGTCTGCTGGTCTTCATACTTGATCAGTGACTTCCAGGCTTCAACCGTCTCGGTTTTCACTTTTTCAAATTCCTTTTTTTTATCCTTCTTATCGAAAATGTAATGCACAATAACATACGCCACTACGGTGGTCAAGACACCAAGGATGACATTTTTGACGGTACTGCCGCCGGAAGGAAGGCCACTCATAACGAGATTGATTTTGGTGGTAAAAAGCTGGCACTAATATAGGATAAAACAAGATCACCGGCCTACCCGCCACAGGGTATTATTTCCCTTCAATGACGGTGGCACTATGCAACAGCGAGATATGGGGATCGGCGATAACTGAAACAGGCTTCCCTTTTACTGGTACAGTGATGGTTTGTTCAGCACTGTTGATAGTCATTTTAATAATACTGATCTTACCCGTGGCATCTTCAAGCCCGATTTCCAGCGGGAATTGGAAATCGGTTTTCTTTTGTGAAACGGTTAGTGTTATTTTTTTTGCCTTACTGTCATAGCTCCAGTTGATTGCTAATTCGGGAACTCCTGGTGTAAACAACCATTGCCGGAAAAACCGTTCCCAATTTTTACCCGAAACGGTTTCCACCACTTTCCTGAAATCATCTGTATCAGCTGTTTTACCGGCATAAGTGGAATAATATTGCCGGATTACTTTCCTGAAAACAGAATCACCGAGTTCCCGGCGCAGCATATGTAAAACCCATCCCCCTTTCTGGTAACTGTTGGGATTGAGCAGTTGCATATAATTGGAGGTGGGGTTTACAACAGGCTTATCAGTACGGCTACTATACTCAATTACCTGTAACCTGTCTTCTTGCAGCATTGCTATAGCTGTATCAGCACCATATTTGTTTTCCATGTACAAAATGGTCATATAAGTGGCAAAACCTTCACTGAGCCAGAGATGAGCAAATGTTTTCTCTGTAGCCATATTACCAAACCACTGGTGAGCTATCTCATGTGCCAGTAAAGTTTCAGCACCTCTTGCACCATCAATGGATTGTTCAGAATAAAAGATGGTATTCGCATTTTCCAACCCGCCAAAACGGGTTTTGGATTCTACATTCGCCAGTTTTTTATAGGCATAGGGCCCGATATTGTTAATGAACCAGGGTAAGATGTCAGCCGCCAATGCATAATCATAAAAACCTTTGTTTCTATCCTCCGGGTATACCCAGCTGTAAACAGGAATACAATTATTAATATAACCGGAAAGATGCACCGCAAAATCTGCCACACCGATCACCATCACTTTGGTGGAAATAGGAACTTCTTCTTTCCAGTGTGTTCTTTTTTTGTCGGCCGATAAATTGGTTTCTTCAACCTGGATACCGTTAGCCACCACCTGGTAATGCATGGGGGCGGTCACGATAAACTCAACAGATGCTTTATCCGCAGGATCATCATGACAGGGTATCCAGTTGTGCCCCCGGTTGGGCCAGTTGTCAGCAAAGAAAGTACGGTTACCATATTTGTTTTTAGAAATAATGAGACCATCTGCCGGGATGCCCTTGTAATGAATCACCACGGTCAGTGTATCACCTACCCGGTATTCCTTCGGTAGCCGGATATCCAGTTCTTCCCCGGATTGTTTTGTAGTCAGTGCTTTCCCATTGGGCAGGAAAGCAGAGGCTATCATTCCTTTTCCCTCCTTACCTGGCGCCGTAAGATCTAATAATAAGTTTTCGGTGCTATGAACAAACCGGGTAAGGAGGGTTGCCTGTCCGCGGATGGTATCATTGTTGTCCGTTAATTCAATGCTGTATGTATAATGCAACACATCAATACTGCTTTGTGATTTTACGGCAATAGCAGCAAGAATAACAAACAAGGAAACAAGTAGTCTTCTCATAAAGTACAAATTAGGGAATAAAATTTCCTGGAGGCCTGTTGTAACAAAAAAAGTTGGACTAGAGTTTTTCCAGCATCTCCACCACTTTTTCCCTTTTCAGGATGACATAGCCGATCCGGTCGTTGCTGATGCCTTCTTTGAGCTGGTAAGTAAACTGCAACTGGTCGTCGGTGACGTTGGTTTCAAAATACCGGAAAGAGATATTGGGATAGTTCTTCAACTCCGTGCCGATCTCGTACAGGTGCGTGGAAAGAATGAAGAGGGAGTTTTTGATCTTTATCAGTCCTTTGATCACGGTGGTGGAGCATTTCATGGCGTCTTCCACATTGGTGCCTTTGAAAAGCTCATCAATCAGCACCAGCCATTTTTTCCCATTGTTGATCTTCTCAATGGTATTTTTGATCCGCTGTACTTCATTGAAGAAGAAGCTTTCTCCTTTTACAATATTATCCACGACGTTGATATTGCTCAGCAGGCCATCAAATAAGGTGAGTTTCATTTTTGCGGCGGGCACACCCATGCCGATATGCGCTAAAAAAACAGCAGCTCCAACAGATTTGATCAGTGTACTCTTCCCCGCCATGTTCGCCCCGGTCAGGAACAGGAAATTATGTTCGGGATTCATCTGCAGGTCATACGGTATCGGCGTGGGCAGTAAAATATGGTATAACCCTTTTGCATCCACCAGGGGCGTTTCCTGTTCGATGAACTCTGGGAAACTAAGCCCATATGTTTTTACGGCTACGGCCATCGAATACCAGGCGTCTAAACGACTGTAGATATCAATCAGTTCCAGGGTGCCAACCCTGTATCGGCCCCGCAAATGGTAACCATAATAGAGATTCTCTTGTGTGTTGAATTTTTTCCCCGCCTCAGTAGCAGAAAGTTTTTGCAGAGGCCCTTCTTTTAATAAACCGGTAATGCGGTCCACATAGATCTTGATATTCATGGGCAGGTCAAGATCTTCCAGGAGTTCAGCCACTTTCTTAATGCCCCTGAAGAAATCAGCAAAATGGGTCATGGAATATTTTACCATGGAATAATCTTCGCTGTGCAGCCAT
>JAEUVP010000491.1 GCA_016786805.1 Chitinophagaceae bacterium
CGGGTTCCTTCAAAACCGGGTATTTGTAATATCCATTCCAGCAGGTCGGTGAAACGCACCCTGTATATTTTCCCTTCGTTGAATTCATCACCAAAACGTTCATACAGTTTCAGGGCAATGTCTTCGTGATCGCTCCAGTTAATCGGTGGTTCAAAATGACTCATAAAAAAAAGAAGTCTGAGATATGATAACGGAGGCCGGAATTCAGACTTCTTACTTCTGACCTCTGTGAAATTTATTCTCCCAAAAATTGTGTCTGATCAGGTAATGTTACCTCTATTTCTCCCTCCCCATCATGCAACAGGCACTGGCATCCCAGCCTGGAATTCAGCCGGGGACTTACCGCCCTGTCAATAAAATCTTCTTCCTTATCACTGATCGGATCAATGAACTGTTCTCCTTTTTCCACATATACATGGCAAGTGCTGCAGGCACAAACACCACCACAATTATGATGCAGTTCAATATCGTTCTTCAGTGCTATTTCCAGGATACTTTCCCAGGGTCCAACGTTCTGAATAACCACCGGCTCCAGTCCTTTTTCCTCAAAATTGAATTTAATCGTATACATCTGTTCCTTTTTTCGTTTCAGGGGCCAAAAGTATTGTAAAAACGAATAAAAGGTTTACTTGTTCGGGAAAATGATACGATGAGAACAGTTTAACCAGTGCCCATTATTTCACCTGCTGAATACTTTCGGTGAGTAACAGGTAAATCGTCTTTAAACCGGGATAGTCATTCAGCAGCTCCAGGTGTTTCTCAATCGTTTCTTTATCATGGCGGATGGCCGGGCCTGTTTGCGCCTGTTTGGGGGATATATCTTTGATGCGTAAAGCGGTTTCCTCAATCAGCGGCAACAACTGTTTGAAATCAAGTCCTTCTTTTTTACAGTATTCCTGTGCTAACGCATACAGGTGATTGGTAAAATTGCTGACCAGCACCGCCGCGACATGTAGTTTTAACCTGTCTTCATTACCGGCTTCCGCTACTTTTTCTTCAGCGATCGATTGCGCCAGCGCTTCAAGTTTCTTTTTGGTAAACTCATCGCTTCCTTCAAAAAAAACAGGCACTTCGGGCAAATGAACTGTTTCTTTCCGCAGGCTTTGTAAGGGGTAAAAAACACCATAATGTTCAGTAATGCTTTTCAGGATTTCTTTGGGTACGGCGGCGGCTGTATGAACCACTATTTTACCGGGTAATTTCAGATCCTGTGCCACATCATCAATAGCATGATCGGCAACGGCGATAAGATACACATCTGCTTTCTTACTGATCATACTTTTATAATTGGTGGACTCAGTATCCCACTCATAGGCCAGTTGGCTGGCTTCTGAAGCATTGCGGCTGTATATCTGTGCAATAGTATGACCGGCTGCTTTGAATTTTCTTCCCAGCACAGCGGCCACATTACCTGACCCGATGATTACAATATCCATAATGCTCCTCCAAATCTTTCCCTGGGGGTTGGGGCTTTTACAATCATTAAAGTATCCTGCGTTGCCTTGTCTTATTTTTGCCTTGCATGAAATTAGCACAAAAAATCGCTGTCAGCTATTTTAGAACAAAATTCAAACTGTTAACAGTTGTTTCCAGTACGAAAGCGGCTGAAAAAGCATTCGGTCTTTTTTGTACCCCGCAACGACGCAATAAAAAGCCTCCACCAAAGATCTTTGAACAGGCTGAAAAACTAACTTTCAAACTGGATGGTATCACTATCCATGGCTGGCGCTGGAACCACCCGGCTGAACGAAAAGTACTCATCCTGCACGGTTTTGAATCTTCCGCCACCAGTTTTGACCGTTATGTGAAACCACTCGTTAAAAAAGGATATGAAGTGCTGGCATTTGATGCACCGGCACACGGCAAAAGCGGCAGCAAACAAATAACGGCTCCCTTGTACGCCAAAACAATTATAGAGATCAATCAACGCTATGGCCCCGTTCAATCCTTTATGGCGCATTCGTTCGGAGGACTTGCTGTAAGCCTTGCACTGGAAGAAATCCATCATACCAGCGACAGCCGTTTAGTATTGATCGCACCGGCTACTGAAACAACCACTGCTATCAATACTTTTTTTCATTTCCTGAAACTGGATGACTCATTACGACCCGAATTTGAAAAGATCATTATCAAGGCAGGCGGGCTCCCTTCTTCCTGGTATTCTATCCGCCGGGCCATGAAACTTATCCGGGCCAAAGTGCTGTGGTTGCATGATGAAGATGATGAGATAACCCCGCTGGCTGATGCTTATAAAGTAAAAGAGGAAAACTATCCGAATATACAATTCGTAATTACAAAAGGATTGGGACACCGCCGGATCTACCGGGATAACAAGGTGTCCAAAGCCATTGTTGATTTTTTATGAACCCTGTATTCATTCTGTTTAGTTTCTTTACTATTGCCGTTAGTTTCAGTTATCAACCAAACACTCCCGAAATGGCTGTTAAAAAATATACATATCTCGCTATCGGTGATTCCTATACTATTGGCGAAAGTGTTGCCCCGGCAGAAAATTTCCCCAACCAGGCCGTTCAGTTGCTGCAAAAAGAAAACAGTGTAACAATTGAAGCAAGGATCATTGCCAAAACCGGCTGGACCACCGATGAACTGGAAGCAGGCATTATTGCTGCTGATAAAGAAGAATCATTGTTACCTTCTTATGACTTTGTATCCCTGTTAATTGGTGTCAATAATCAATACCGGGGACGTTCGGTGGAAGAATACAAACCAGAATTTGAAGCCCTGTTGAAAAAAGCGATCCGGTTTGCCGGGAATAATGCCAGCCATGTGGTTTTACTTTCCATCCCCGATTGGGGTGTTACTCCTTTTGCCGAAGGAAGAGACCGTTCACAGATCGCTGCTGAAATTGATGCCTATAATAAAGCCAATAAAGAAATTGCCTTACAACATAAGGTTCATTACATTGATATAACTCCCTGGACAAGAGAAGCGGCAACTGATCATTCGTTATTAGCTGCCGATGGCTTGCATCCTTCCGGCAAGGAATATAAAAGATGGGCGGTGAAAATAGCAGCCTGGATCAGCAAATTAGTTTAATCAGGTCTATTCGTCTTTACATCCGTTGTTATAGATCACAAACACCTTATTCAGGTAAAACCCGTTCCTGCGGATGGCCCTTCTTATCTCTTTATCTCTTTTATCCACCATCTCCATAGAAGCAGGGCAATCTTTCACATACTCCCTGATATCTTTCTGGTTGGCAATGGCTTCAATAGGCCCATTATCACCACGCTGTACATAGTGGATGCAAACCAGCCGCTGCGAAGTCCGCATAGCACCGGTCCTGCTATTAGTAGTCGTATAAGTTGTCCAATCCTCCGTATAGTACACATTCAGTTTACCGTGTATGATACGCTTGGCGTAGTTACTGCTATTTATACGGCCGTAATAATTGCCATTGGCAAAATATCCTTTCGTCTCCCTGATAGCGAATTTTTCATCGCCCACTTTGATCTGGTCCTTCACCAGCAAACCAGATTTCCAGGATATCTTATCGCCAAAAACTTTGGAGCCATCGTTTAATACTACGTAGTTATCGGCACTTGTTTCCTCCCCGGTTTGTGCCCTGCTGAACGCACCACAATGAATCTTGTTGACACTGGAACTGCCAGCTGCAATCACCAAGAACCCAACTGCGGCTGCAAGGCTGTATAATGTTTTTCTTTTGCTGCTATTCATAGTTATCAATTAAACTGTTTGGGTATGATTTTTTTGTTTAAAGAATCGATTGCTTAACAAACCTGCTCCCATAAAAAGAAAATAGATCATCACATCGGCTGCATCGGCCGTACCAGTTAGTAACCGGTATTGCTGCAAAAGTTCAAAGCAGGCCGCCAACAAAAAGGAAATGAAAAGCCACCCATAATTCAGCTGCCGGTCCCAGATGATCAGGATCATTGATATGAAAGCATAGGCCCAGAGGCCATCGGGCAAATAATTTTTCAGGAGTTGCGGTAGCAGTTCATAACTGCCCAGTAGATAGATAAAATACCCCAGTAATAAAGGGGAAATTACATTCAGCAGCAGGTCGGTTTGCCGGGTGATTTTCATGTTTATATACGGTCATCAAACTAACGGATAGTTTTACTATTTGGCAAGTTTCCGGGAAAATTAATTATTCTTGCTCTAATTTGCAGCCGCTGAAAAGCGGTTTTGTATTATAATATGGAGTCCTTATGGCGAAAAATCTGCTGATAGTTGAGAGCCCTGCGAAAGCGAAAACGATCGAAAAGATCCT
>JAEUVP010000498.1 GCA_016786805.1 Chitinophagaceae bacterium
TGTTTGCCACCCATTCATGAACTACCAGCAAACTCTCGACTATCTCTTTACCCGGCTGCCCATGTTCAGCCGTATCGGTGCAGCTGCTTATAAAGCAGACCTGTCGAATACGATCCGCTTGTGTGAATCCCTCGATAACCCGCAGTATAAATTTAAAAGCATTCATATTGCCGGCACTAATGGCAAAGGCTCGGTAAGCCATATGCTGGCCGCCATTTTTCAAACAGCAGGATATAAAACAGGACTATACACTTCCCCGCACCTGAAAGATTTCCGGGAGCGGATAAAAGTGAACGGAGAGATGATCGCTGAACAAGCCGTGATTGATTTCACTGAGCATATTCAGCCACTGATCGAAGAAATTGAACCCAGTTTTTTTGAGATCACGGTCGCTATGGCTTTTGATCATTTCGTAAAAGAACAAGTGGATATCGCCATCATTGAAACCGGGTTAGGCGGAAGGCTCGACAGCACCAATATTATCACACCTGAATTGTCAATTATTACCAATATCGGCTGGGACCATATGAACCTGCTCGGTGATACGCTGGAAAAAATTGCTGCTGAAAAAGCCGGCATCATCAAAGAGAATGTGCCCGTGGTCATCAGCGAAGTGATCCCTGAAACAAAAAAAGTCTTTGAAGAAACAGCCCGTGCAAAAAATGCACCGTTATATATTGCTTCTCACAACAGGCAGGTAGCCGACTGGAAATGGGAAAACCATCAACTGGTTATTACAGTAGCCAAAGAACATTCAGCAGATCATAAAGAATACCAGCTTGATCTGCCGGGAATTTACCAGGCGAAAAATCTTTTAGCTGTTCTGGAAGCCTGCCAGCTGCTGCATACAAAAGGATGGCATATTACAGATGATATCATTCATATAGCTCTACGAAAAGTAAAGAAACTGACCGGCTTGCATGGCCGCTGGGAGATCATCCATACTCATCCCACGGTAATTATGGATGTAGCACATAATGTTGATGGCATCCGTCAGCTGGTACAACAAACAGAACTTACAGAGCATCACCAATTACATATTGTAATCGGCATGGTAAAAGATAAAGAAGTGGAAAAAGTACTGGCTTTGTTGCCTAAAGAAGCCTACTACTATTTTACAAGAGCTCATATACCAAGGTCATTACCTGAAAATGAGCTGGCAGCTAAAGCGGCAACACTACAACTAAAGGGAGAAACATTCCCGGATGTCAACAAAGCCCTGCACAAAGCATTGGAAAAAGCAAACCCAGAAGACCTGGTTATTATTTGCGGCAGCGTTTTTCTTGTTGGAGAAGTAAATACGGCCGTTCATTAAAAGACCAAAGTACGGTCACGAGAATAGTTTATCAATGGTCTCCGCATCCAGCAGTTTTGTTATGAAAGCATCACCATTGATCTTCTCTTTAGTAATCCCTCCTTTCCTGATCGCCTGTTTAAGGTTCTTCAAACAAAGAGAACGATCCATCAACCCGGCTGCAGCCCTTGCCATCAGGTAATAAGAATTCAAATGAGCTGGCTGAAAAAAAGAAAGTATATACGCTGTTTTATACGCCTGTCCATATTGCCTGATCTCCATGAACTGAAAATAGTTCTCCGAACAAAGCCGCCAGCTGAAATCGAATTTTCTTTCTCCTGATAATTGGTAATATTCATTGCTACTATTCCTGTTCAGTTTACTGCTCATGGCCTTCCAGGTATCGTCATTACTGATTGAAATATCATTCACGGCAACTGACTGACTGAAAAGCAAGGAAAATTCATCCATATACTTTCTTTCCTCCTCCATACTTTCCGAAAAACTCCGCCTGCTTTGCTTAAATCCTTTTGCTGATTCAATTTGTTGCCGCAAAGAATCAGCTGTTTTTTCAAAGCCATTCAGTTGTTTATATTCATTAGCCTCCAGCCAGGCATGATACATTACTTTCTCATCCCTGATCATTTTTTGCAATTGTTCATCTATTGCTGGTTGACCGGGCAGCAACGATTCCTCAACTGATAACCAATAAGCAGCTATACTCAATTGCTCAACCGGTGGCCAGCTATGCCCACCATTAAATAAAAGAAGTAGGCTTGACTGGTCCGCCTGGTCCAGTGTTTCATTCGCCTGCAGCATTTCTTCAAAATTCATATCTGCAATACCAACGATCCAGGCAAAAGGAATTTTCCGGGCATAGGCTGTGCTCCTTTCGCCGGCAAAAGCAGCTCCACAGGCAATAACACCATCTATACGGTCGTGTGTTTCTGCGTAGAAAGAAGCCATCCTGGCTCCACCGGAAAAACCTGCGAGCCATGTCTTACTTATTCCAACAGGAAATCTTTCCAGCAGGTCTTTATGAATAGCTTCAATAGCATTGACAGAAGAAGCTGCATCAAAGTTGCGGCTATTGTAAGAGCAGGTAAGAATAATACCATACTTGTCTGCCACAGAACGATACCTGGTAACCGGCACCTCTCCCCTGCCACCAGGGTCAAGAAATAACAACACCGGGTATTTCTTTGTTGTTGTAAATCCTTTTGGAAGATAAAGGCTGTACGTCTGCGCAGCATCCGACGAACAAGATATCTTAATAACAGAATCAACCGGAATATCCTGGGCAGCTAACCTGGTGCTGAGAAAGAATATCAGCAGGAAAAAATAGACCGAAGTAGTTTGTGCTTTCATCGGACCAGCTTGTTATAGTACAAGCTACTTTATTCTGTTCGCCGGTGAACTATATTTTATATAAACGGGGTTTTTGATAACCTGAAGAAAATATCACCAGCTCACCTTTCCCATTTTTTCCAGGGCATACAAGATGCAACTTACATGCATGGCCTGTATTATTTTATTCTCCTTCAGCAATTGCTTCAGTTCATCAATCGTGAGATAAACTACTTCGATCTCTTCGTTGGCATCCAGTTTTTGCTCCGCCACTTTTTTCCCGCCCCTTGCCAGGAACATGTGCAGCAAATTATTATTGGAGGAAGGATTGGCCGATATTTTTCCCAGGTAATCATAGGATGAAAAGCTGTATCCCGTTTCTTCCAGCAATTCACGGGCAATAGCTTCCTGCGGGTTCTTGTCTGTATCATCCACGCAGCCTCCGGGGATTTCGATACAAACTTCTCCTAACGCATGCCGGTACTGGCGAACCATCACAATCCGTCCGTCTTCGGTCACCGGAACAGCAGCCACCCAGGTGGGGAATTCATATACATAATACGGATCAATGATCTTCCCCATCGGGGTTTCGCATCTATCCTTTCTTACCGTGAACCAGAGATCTTTAAAGAGGTATTCAGAAGAGAGAATTTTCCATTTCATAGTAACAGTTCATAGTTGATAGCTTATGGTTCATAGTCGGCAAGAAATACTTTACCATGAACAGGGAAGGATTACCATTTCATTCGTTCCCGCAGGCTGGTAATATGTGCCACATGGTGTTTGCCATGCCAGGCATACATGCCCAGTAAATACCAGAGGCGGAATGTCTTCTTATAGTCAGGACGGAAGACCGTGCGGTTATTCCAGTCATTATCGGCTACGTCCTTCAGGGCTTCATGCCAGCGGGCATGCAAAGCATGCAATAAGGTGATTGAAATATTGATCGGCAATTTTTGTACATCATGCATCTCCGCCCAAAGCTTTTCCTCGTAGGATTTGATCATCGGGTTTTCTTCTGTGAGTGCCAGCTTGAACCGGCAATAGGCGTTGATATGACTGTCGGCCACATGATGCACCAACTGGTGAACTGTCCACCCGCCTTCACGATATGGAGTTTGCAATTGCTGCTCGTCCAGGTTGAGCACCGCATTCTCTAATTGCAATGGCAGGAATTTAATATCGGCCAGCCATTCTACCTTTTGTTCAATCGAAAAAGGTTTCGGTTCGTATTCACCGATCGGGTAGCGAAGATCAACAGTCATTGTTGCCATACGAATATTTATTTAATGATACTGATCAGTTCCACTTCAAAGATCAGGGTAGCACCACCAGGTATATCACTGCCGGCACCCCTGTCACCATAGGCCAGTTCGGAAGGTATCCATAACCGCCAGTGGCTTCCTTCTTTCATTAATGGCAAAGCGATCTGCCAGCCTTTGATCAGGGAACGAAGCGGGGCCGAAAACGGCTGCCCACGTTTAAAAGAATTATCAAACTCTTTTCCGTTAAGCAGGGACCCTTTGTAATGTGCCTTCACGCTATCGGTCACCAATGGTTGAGGTCCGGTTCCTTCTTTGATCACCATATACTGCAAGCCTTCCGGCAATTCAAACACGCCTTCCTTTGTTTTATTCGACTGAAGAAAAGCATTGCCTTCTTCTTTTTGCTTGTCAATTTTACCAGACATAAATTCTTTTAGTTTATTTTGAATACTCATAATAAATATTTTATTCTTCTCTCAATGAATGACCCGTTAGGTTAATGAACACATCTTCCAGGTTAGCCTGCTTTACTTCTTTGGGTCTTTCAAACCCAGTAGCCACTAAATTATCAATCAGCCGGTCGGGACTGTCTAAAGCCACAATATTTCCTGAATCAATGATTGCCACTCTGTCGCACAAATATTCGGCCTCGTCCATATAGTGTGTGGTAATGATCACCGTTGTTCCCCGTTCCCGGATATTCTTTACCAGTTCCCACAAACTACGCCTGGCCTGCGGATCAAGCCCGGTAGTTGGCTCATCCAGGAAAATGATACGGGGCTCGTTGATCAGTGTGGTAGCGACAGAGAAACGTTGCTTTTGCCCGCCACTCAGGTCTTTAAATTTTGCTTTGGCTTTATCCTTCAGATTTACTGTTTCGAGTAATTCCATCGGTTCAACTTCACGGTTGTATAACCCGCAAAACAATTCTATCAGCTGCACCAGGTTAAGGCCGGGGTAATAGCCGCTGGATTGTAGTTGCACTCCAATGATTTTTTTAATCTCATTGGGATCTTTATCCAGGTTAAGCCCATCCACGATCACTTCGCCACTGGTTTTTTCTCTCAATGTCTCAATGATCTCTAAGGTGGTTGATTTACCGGCCCCATTGGGTCCAAGCAATCCAAATATCTCCCCTTCATACACCTCAAAGGAAATTCCTTTGACGGCATTGAAAGTTCCGTAATTCTTAACGAGATTCTTTACCGAGATGATCGTATTCGCCATGCGTATGAATTAGTGGGCTAAAGATAATTCCATTTTCACATCTGCCGTCAGGAAAGGTGCCCCGGTAACCGGCACATGGCGGAACCCAAATTTTTCGTACAAGCCTAAAGCCGTCTTTAACTGGCTGTTAGAGTATAAAATAATTTTCTCAGCACCAAGCTCCTTTGCGGCTGACAGGCAACGTTCCAGCAGTAACTTACTGATACCTTTTCCCCGGTAAGCAGGGGCTACCGTCATTTTCACCAACTCATATTCTTCTTCGCTTTCCTTCCACAGACCTGCCGTGCCAATGATCTCATCTCCTTCTTTGGCCAGGAAGATACAACCACCCCTGGCGATAACAGTCCCCTCCGGATCGTTGAGTACCTCCAGGTCATGGCTTTCTGTAAGATTATACTTATCCAGCCACTCCAGGTTCAGGCTTTTAAATTCACGATGATACCGTGTTTGATATGCTATTAGTTCAATCATTTTCTTCCAGGCATTTTTCGAGTTCTTCCATCATTAATTTACTTCCTACAAAAAAAGGTGATCGTTGGTGTAATTCAGTTGGTATCACATCTAATATCCGCTGTTTACCATCGGTTGCTTTTCCTCCCGCCACTTCCACGATAAAACCAAATGGATTACACTCATATAATAAACGCAATTTTCCTTTTGGCTTATCAATCGTACCGGGATACGTAAAGATGCCACCCTTGATCAGGTTACGGTGCACATCCGCCACCATGCTGCCGATATAACGTTGCGTGTAGGGACCTCCATTCGTCTTATCCTTTTTCTGGCAGGCCGTGATATATTTTTTTACACCTTCTGAATATTTGAAAAAATTCCCGTGGTTCACTGAATAGATCCTTCCAGTTTCGGGGCATTTGATATCAGGATGACTTAGGGTCCACTCCCCGATTGAGGGATCCAATGTAAACCCATTGACTCCTCTTCTTGTGGCATAGACCATCATGGTGGAAGAACCATAGATCATATAACCTGCTGCCACCTGCTGGTTACCGGGTTGTAAAAAATCCGCAGCTGTTGCAACAGTTCCCAACGGAGATACCCGGCGATAAACACTAAAGATGGTTCCGATAGAAACATTCACATCAATATTGGCACTTCCATCCAGCGGATCAAAGAGCACCACGTACTTTGATTTCTTGCTGACCTCGTCATCGAAGATCACAAAATCATCCAGCTCTTCACTGGCAATGCCCGCACAACTGATCCCATGCCGCAACACCCCCATAAACTGGTTGTTGGCATAGATATCCAGTTTTTTCACTTCTTCTCCCTGTACATTAATAGTACCTGCATCACCGAGGATATCCACCAACCCTGCCTTATTCACTTCCACATTCACTCTTTTTGCGGCCAGGCCCATATCTCTGAGGAGACTTGACAGTTCACCTGTGGCATGTGGAAAATCCCGGAGCTGCTGGATAGTGAATTCATCGAGGGTCAGAACTTTACGGTTGACGATCATACAAGCAGGTTTAGGTTGAGGCAAATGTAAGGCTTTGCCCCATAGTTGAAAAGTTGATATGTTAAGTGGTTTGCAAGTAGTGCAAATACCCGATTTTTGCACTCTTATAAACCCGGCATTCTGCAATGAAAGTATTCAAATTCGGTGGCGCCTCTGTCAATAGTGTGGAAAGGATCAAAAACCTGGCTGCCATTCTTCAGCATTACCCCCATGAAAAATTACTCATTGTTATTTCTGCCATGGGTAAAACAACCAATGCCCTGGAAAAAGTAACGGAGGCTTTTTATGCCGGTAAAAAAGAAGAAGCCCTGCAATTATTTGAACAGGTAAAACAACAGCATCTCAGTACAGCCAAGTACCTGCTCGTTACACATTACCTGGCTTGTGAAACCCAGCTGCGTGATTTCTTTACCGAAGTGGAATGGCTGCTGCATGATAAACCGGTTCGTGATTATGACTATTACTACGACCAGGTGGTGTGTGCCGGTGAATTACTATCTACCGCCATCGTCAGTGCTTATCTCAACGAAGCCGGTATCATTAATCACTGGATGGATGTCAGAGATGTTTTCAGAACGGATGATGATTTCAGGGATGCGAATATTGACTGGGCGTTCACTCAAATTGCCGTCAGCAATATGGTGGTCCCTGCGTTGCAACAACACAGGATTGTACTGACACAGGGATTCATTGGTTCTACTGATGAAAATGAAAGTACCACGCTGGGGAGAGAGGGAAGCGATTACAGCGCTGCCGTATTTGCCAATATGCTGGATGCAGAAAGCCAGACCATCTGGAAAGATGTGGAGAGTGTGATGAATGCAGACCCTAAAAAATTCCCGGATGCTCAACCTATTGCTGAATTAAATTATAATGAAGTGATCGAGATGGCTTATTACGGGGCACAGGTCATCCATCCCAAAACGATCAAGCCATTACAGAATAAAGGCATCCCGTTGTATGTAAAATGTTTTCTAGATCCCTCCCTGGCCGGAACGGTGATTCATAATAAACCGGTGCATAACCTGCCACCCGTTATCGTATTAAAAGAAAAACAGGTGATGCTGAAACTCACGTCGAAAGATTTTTCATTTGTGGGTGAGCATCATGTCGGGCAATTATACAGCCAGTTTGAAAAACTACACTTAAAACCCAACCTGACACAGAATGGTGCCATCAGTTTTGTTTGTGTACTGGATGACTGGGCGGAGAAAGTAGAGAAATTAGCTTTTGAAGCGTCATCAATATTTGATGTGGAGCTAATGAAAGGCCTATCCCTGTTAACGGTTCGACATTACACGAAAGAAGTATTTGAAAAATTAACGGAAGGAAAAACAATTTTGCTACGGCAACAAACCCCGGAAACAATACAATTGCTGTTGCAATAAGATCATTTCTCTTCCACGGTAATGGTCTGGATCATTTTCTTGGCAACAGGTTTATCATTGAG
>JAEUVP010000530.1 GCA_016786805.1 Chitinophagaceae bacterium
GCAATCACGACTCCCGCATCGGCTAATTTTTTCAGGTTGACTGCCGAAATACTATCCTCCGCCTTGGGTTGACCGGTTAGCTTCCGGTTTCGTAAAGCTGAAATATAACTTTTACCAATTGTTGTATCAGGCCAGGGATAATCAATAATAGTACTGTTGGTAAAAGGATGGGCATGTTCCAGTTCATAAGTACTGAAATGATAATTATCCGACAACACTTTGGAATAATTACGACCCACTACCAGTGTGGGGCAAAGCACCACGTTCTTTTTCTTCAGTAATTGTATAAAATCGTTGCTGATATATTCATCCTCTATGCTATGCACTAAATAGTCGGCACCCGCTTCTACCGCCAGTTGTGCGGTGATCCGTTCAGTGGCATGTACCGCTACCCTTTTATTATTCTTATGTGCTTCATCAATAGCCGCTTTAACGATCTCGTAATTTTTTCGGGCTCCTGCTTCCTTATTACTGTCCAAAACGATATACCATATCTTGACAAAATCAGCTTTGTATTTTAATTGTTCCTGCACAGCATTGATTGCATCCTCTTTTGTAGTCATCAGGATAAAGGGGCCTTCATTCCCCAGGTCTTTAAAAGGAGGTGGTAACCAGGTGGTCAGCAAAGGTCCCGTCATACTTACAAGGGGTGAAGCGGCCCTGGTAACTAAGGAATCTCTTTGTTGCAGGAAATTGAAACTGGCCCCGACATCTGTCACGGAAGTAATGCCTGCAGCCAGGTACCTGTGCAGCAGGTCTTCCATATTATCATGCACCCATTGTATCTCTTTTTTGTAGGGTTGATATTTGCGCAGGTCAATGGCATCTGGTCTTGCATATAAGCCCCCGCTTTGGAAAAAATGGATATGCGCATCACTGAAACCGGGAGACAGCCATTTACCGCTGCCATCAATAACTTCTGTACCGGGAGGTAATTTGAATTGCTTTCCTTTATCCACACTTATAATACGGCCATCCAGCACCACTACATCATAACCGTTCAATATCTTTTTATTTTCTACATCCAGCACATTGGTGTTTTTGATCAATACCTGGGCTGGTAAAATATAGTACAGAAGGGAAAGAAACAGGAAAACGATTAGCTTTCGCATGAAGAATTTCTTTCTAAAGTATCGAAAAAAGAGCAATTAAACCGGCCTGCCGGGTGAAGATAATTTTAACGGAGTAATTACCGCCGTGCTGTTATTACCGTTACCGTGGTTCCCCTTCCCAATTCGCTGTGAATGCTGAGTTCCCCATTAATAGAGACAGCCAGCTGTTTCATGTTGAGTAAACCGGCAGAATTGAGGTGGGTATTGACATCAAATCCTTTTCCATCATCGGTTATGCTTAAAGAGATAGTTTGACCCTGGTCTTTTAATACCACAGAAACAGATCGGGCTTCTGCATGTTCGGTAATATTACTGAGAGCTTCCTGGCAGATACGGAAGAAATCAATTTTTTCTTCCGGCAATAAATCATCATCATGGCAATCACTCTGGTAATTGCAGGGAATACCATTCAGTACAGCAAATTCTTTACACTGAAACTCTACCGTGGCATGAAAACCCAGATCATTCATCATATTGGGGCTAACTGAAAAAGATATCCTCCGGATACTCCGGATCAACAGGTCAGCAATTTGTAATGCTTCCTCCAGTTTTTCTTTCGCTTTTGCTGGTAGCCCTGTCATCCGCTGATCTACCCAGGCTATATGCATCTTTACAACAGCTGCCAGTTGCGCCACCTCCTCATGTAGTTCATAGGCCAGGTATTTCCGGTCATCCTCTGCCCTGTTTTTAAAATGTGTGGCCAGTGTTTTATAGCGGTGATATTTTTCTTCTGTCTCTTGCTCCCGGATCTTACTGGCCGTAATATCTTTAGCTATAGCAAACACGATCTCCTGGCCCGGAACATATACAGAGGTCCATTCCAGCCAGATCACCATTCCGGCTTTAGTGATATACCGGTTTTGAAAATTCAGCAAGGTCTTCCCATTCAAAAGGGTTTGCCGTTCCCTGCTGGTTAATGTAAGATCATCCTGGTGTATAAAGGAAGATATGGGCCGGGCATAGAGTTCTTCCGGCGTGTAACCCAATAAAGCAGGTACTGCAGGATTCACTTTTTTAAAATAGCCATCCCTTCCGGCTATACACACAAAATCAGGGGTCATCTCAAAAAGAGTGAACAGTTCGAAATTCATAATAGTACGCTTCCCATTTTATTAAGCAGAACAATATTGGGCTAATCAGGGTCTGTAAAAATAATGGAACTATCTGCCCTACAAGGGCTCCGGGAAATTATAATGAAACTTTAAGGTCTTGGAACAGCTATAATATTGAAAATTCAGCGGAAACACTTACCGGTTTACCGTCAGTAAATCATCCTGTCCCGCATCCTGCAGCAGCGAATGACGGCCGCAGAAGACTAAAATCATTTTTTTTTGATTTCCTGCCTCCTAAATTGGCCCGCTTATATATGTTTTATGATCCGGAAGAAAATCTTTGGTGCTTTGCGGACTGAACAATTCAGGCACCGCAGTAATGAAATAAAACGAATTGAAGCCTTGAGTGATGCCGTGTTTGCTTTTTCGGTCTCGCTGCTGGTGGCATCACTGGAAGTACCACAAACCTTTGAAGAACTCCAGGTGATCCTGAAAGGTGCTGTACCATTTTTTGCTACAGTGTCGCTGATCTTCCTATTCTGGTACCAGCAATATGTTTTTTTTCGCCACTATGCACTGAATGATTTCACCACCATCCTGCTGAATCTCGCCTACCTGGCTGTCATTCTTTTTTATGTGTATCCCTTAAAGTTTCTCTTTTCCATTTTGCTTTCATCATGGACAGGCATGAACTTATTTCCCAAAGCCACCGAAAAAGGATTGCCTGTTCTCTTACCGGAAGATTTTCCGCAATTGGTCATCCTCTTCAGCGCCGGTTATGTTTTGATCTGGATATTGCTCTACTTCATGCATAAGAGAGCCTTGCATGCTACCAAAGACCCGGTACTGAACCACTATGAAATAGAATACACCCGGAAGGAAAAGAGGGGGGCTTTATGGAATGCGTTAATTGGATTACTCTCTATACTGCTTGCCATGATGGGCGTTGAATGGCTGGGCGGGGTTTGTTATTTGCTGATACCCTTACTGCTGCTGATCAATAATAATATCTTCCGGCGAAGAGTAAAAAAGCTAAAACTGTAAGGGATATATACATACCGGCACTATTTTAAAAATAATGCCGGTATATACTATTTAGAATTTGCCAAACTTCAGCGTTACTGAATAGGATACGGCACTGAGGTCTTTATCTTTTAGCCCGGCAGCATCACTGCCGAATGTGGCCCGGTAAGAAACACCTGGGCTGAACCTCATCCACTTAAAGAGATTTAATTCCAGTTGCACTCCCGGCTCCGCCACCACGAACCAGTTCTCATCCGTAACATCATTATACTGCGGGTCAGTATGCCAGTTATTTCTTTCATATTGTAAAGTAAACCCGGCACCACCAAATGCCTGTAGCACTACATGCAGTGAACGATCCGAACCCAGCACATACTCCGTCATCAAACCAAACTGGCCATACTGGTAAGTTCTGTTCCGGGCCGGGTTAGTACTGAACTGCACCGGTACTTTAATATTATTCGTGGAAGCGGAGGCCCCGATTCCCAAGAGGAAATGATGATTGATATACCAGCCGCCATAAAAGCCAGACAAATTAGCAAAATCACCTCGGATTTTTGTAAAAGAGTTCGTTAGCGCACCATAGCCGCCCGAAGAACGGAGATGACTGCTAAATAAAGTATTTACCTTTCTTTCCTGTGCTGTTGTTGCAATGCTCAACAGCAATACCATCATGGTGATGGCCGCCCTTGTTTTTCTTTTCATCTGATCGGTTGTTTTATTTATCCTATAACAACCGGGGGATAAAATACCCCTATTCCCGGTAAAATTATTTATGCACCCGTAAGCAGATCATTTTTTTGGAGAAGGGATAATAGTACATTGACAGTGCCATGATGGTTGAAATGTTGGTAATCACATTAAAAACAGCGTATATGAAAAGTATGACCTCTAAAAACCCGAAGCAGAATACCCAATTCAATACCAACCGGCATAAACCGGAGAACAAGGACAACCTGGACAGCCGGGAGGGTGAAGAACAACTGCTCAAAGGAAAAAATAGCACCCATAACAGCAAGGAGCGGAAAAACGGGCAAAGTAAAAAAGGAAAGTAAAGCCGATAGTGTTTTAATAATCTGAATACGCCGCCGGTCGCAGGAACATAATATCAATATGTGATACATTATTCTTGTATTCGGGCATCGCTGACAATGTTTTCCAATCCGGGTCAGTGCCGAAGCTTTTCCAATGCGCATCCCGGTCCGCCATATTCTCAAAACTGGTCATGTACATCAGGTTGGGCATCTTGCTACACGCAATCACTTCGCTGTAAAAAATGGCATTGAAATTTAATTTTTTGAAAATAGCGATCTCCCCTCCTTCATTGAACATCTTTACTTTGTTACGGAATATTTTTTCCGTAGCGCTTTCATAACTGCGCAACTCATATACCCGTTCATTCTTGTCAGCCTTTAATGCCGGGAGTTGCAGGGATGGTGCAAGCGAAAACGACTTCAGGATGATCGTTTCCATTCTTGTATAAGCAGGTGCCGTATGAATAGCATTGATATAAGCAGCTCCATTCGCTTGATAGTCCTGATCAGCGGCGAGAAGGGCCGGTAGCTTTTCTAATACATCCAGGGAGCGAACAGGCATAAGTACATATAATTTCTTCACTGCGGCAGTATCATTGGCTATTGCTTTAAAAACACCCACTGTTTTGATCTTCAGCTTATGCATCGCCGGGATAAAGGCTTTCTCCAAATAATCATCCAGCATTTTTTCCTGCTCTGCACTTGTATATTGATACATCGTGAGCTGGTAATAAGTTGAAGTTGGCTTACCTGTCTGCGACCAGGATACCAGGAATAACATAGCAATTACCAATAGAGAGGAAGCGGATATTTTTTTCATGATGTTCGGCGTGGTTTTGACAAAGATATGCGCAGCATTATTTAATTCGTTCCCGGTCGTTTCAAAGCATCCAGTCCTTTCTCCTCTGTCAGCATGCGGTAATTAACTAACCGGAATTTATTGTTATGAATGATTTGTTGAAAAGATGGGGCTAGCAATGCAAGCAGTTCTGCCTCCCGGTGTTTGCTCATGTCCTTTGGTCCGGAAGGATTTAGGTCTTCCATCGCACTCATTTCGGGAGAATCCAAACCAATATGCACGACAAATAATTTTGTTCCACCTGGTTGCAGGGCTTTAACTTTTGCCATCAGCGTATCCAGTTTACCCGCAGCTGGTGCAGCATATCCTCCTTCCACATCCACTTCATCGTAATAACGGGATATTGCCAGTTTATATTCCTTCGCCAGTTTTTCAACGATAGCTCTTGTTTCAGTGGTCTGCACTGCCGCACCCATATGATAATCGAGATAATCGATTTTTAATCCTGCCCGTAAAGCTTTTTCGATCTGTGCCCGGAGTTCTGTTTCTATCTCGGTAAGTTTTGGATTATTGGCAAAAAGCTTGCTTCGGGAAGGAAAAAAATTACCCAGTGAATCAACTATTGTTGGCACCTGCGAAACTCCCGACACGGGGCCCCAGCGATATTGCTTCCATTCGGAATTGAGCGTAAGATGAATACCAATGGATACGTTGGTATATTTTTTCAACAGCTCCGCCGCTTCCGTAAACCAGGGACAAGGTACCATCACCGACATTGAAACAGGCATTCCTGTTTCTAAGACTGCTTTAGCCGCTTCGTTCACAGAATGACACATCCCAATATCATCCAGGCGGAAGAGTAAAGGAATTTTATCAGCAGCGTATTCTTGCTGTGCCGGCAGCGGGAAAAAAGAAGATAAAAAAACAGAAAGAGTAATTAAAAGCCTCATGGTACCTGTGTTTATTGAATGTGCAAATGCATGCAGGGTGAACTGGTATCCTGTATTATTTGCCCGGTATCGTTGGCCTCACTTCAATTTTACTGGGCAGGGTCCGTGGATTCATTTGTAAAAGATCGGCTACCATCTGCCCGATATCTTCCGGCTGTATCTTCCAGGCATCGGTAACTGCAGGAACATGATTATTAAAATAGGTGGCTACTGAACCTGGCATGATCGTGGTGACTTTTATTCCATACTTCCTTAGATCAAGCATAATGGCTTGTGAAAAACCAACAAGTCCAAACTTACTGGCATTATAGGCTGACCCATTTTCAAAGAAATTTGTACCTGCAAGACTTGCAATAGTAATGATATAGCCTTTGGATTGTTTCAACGCTTCGAGGCTGGCTTTTACACTATTGAAAACACCAGTAAGATTGGTATCAATGGTATCTTTCCATTCCTGCTCCGTTATATTTTCTATTGAAGCAAAATGCCCTACCCCTGCATTGGCAACCAGTACATCCAGCTTACCAAAATGAGTAATGGCTTCCTGCACAGCTTTTGCCTCCGCTGCCATAGAACTTACTTCCGATTCGATGGCTAATATCTTAGAAGGATCAGCACTCAAAGAAGCTGCTGCTTTCTTGGCTGCCTCCAGCGTCCGGCTGGTAATGGCCACTTTCATCCCTTTATCCAGTAATATTTTAGCGATTCCATACCCGATACCCTTGCTTCCGCCGGTGATATAGGCTACTTTGCCTGTAAGATCATTATTCATTTGCTATTATTTTTATAAGATGTATTAACTGATTGGAACATCAAAGTAAATCAATTATAAGACTCCGGATCGGATTACTTAGCCAGTTACGAACAAACTCTAAACCCTTTTGTTTAAAACAGGTTAGAAAACCGTTTTTCTAAGCCGGTTTCTTTATTTTTATAATTCATCCTTCAAAATAAAAATATGCAGGTAAAATATAGCCTTTATATGTCAGTGCTGGCGGTATTCATCTATACAACCGGGTGCGCCAATAATTCCGGTTCATCCAATACTGCTGATTTTGGAGACACCACTAAGTTGCCACCTGTTGAAACAAAGGCTGCCAACAGTAATTATAAACCTGCTTTTGCAGGTCAGACGAGGATCGCAGGCGTGAAAACCACCACTCCTTATAAAACAGATAAGTTAGCGGAGAAAATCGGGAAGCCCTGGGCCATTGTTCCCATGCCGGATGGCCGCCTGCTTATTACCGACAAAACCGGTTTTATGCAGATATATGATGCCAATGGGGTATTGGTAAAAAAAATTACCGGTTTCCCTGCCGTTGATGACCGGGCACAAGGTGGTTTGCTGGATGTGGCTTTTGATCCTGACTTTGCAAAGAATAAAACGATCTATTGGTCTTTCTCTGAAAAAAATGGTGCCGGTAACCTGACAGCAGTCGCCAAGGGCCAGTTAAATGAAGCAGCCGGTAAAATCGATAATCCTGTAGTTATCTTCCGGGCTACTCCCGCTCTGGACAGTAAACTGCATTATGGCTCCCGTTTACTTTTTAATAAAGAGGGCTATCTTTTTGTTTCGACCGGCGAAAGATCCATC